>NZ_JBWKCJ010000014.1:0-85790 GCF_056436545.1 Streptomyces sp. NPDC043738
TGGCGGGCGGATACGCGCCGCACTACCGGGACCGCGGCCTGGACGACGCGTCGGTCACCGTCGTCATGGAGGGGCTGCGACAGCTGCTCGACGCGCACGTGCCCTACCCAGCGCTGCTGCTGGACGACTACTGGGACGTCGTCGATTCCAACGCCGGCGTCGACGCGCTGCTGGAGGGGTGCGCGCCGGAACTGCTGGAACCCCCGATCAATGTCATCCGGCTGTGCCTGCACCCGAACGGGCTGGCGCCGCGGATCAACAACTTCGCCGAGTGGGCGTCGCACCTTCACCACCAGCTTGTCCACCGGGCCGAGCGCACCCACGACCCGCGCCACCTCGCCTTGGTCGAGGAGGCCGGGAGGCATCTCGCCGGCACCCACCAGATCGCGCCGACCGCCAGCCCGGTCCTCGCCCTGGAAATCGCCGCGGGCAAGGGCGGCCCGCTGCGCTTCTTCAGCACCTCGGCGCAGCTGACCACTCCCGCCGACGCCGCCCTGGAGGGTCTGCGCCTGGAGACCTTCCTACCGGCCGACGAATCCACTCGGCGGCGGTTCACCTGACCGGCGCCAGAGCCGCGCTCGCCGCGCTCGCCGCGCTCGGCTTCGACGGCTTCCGCTTCAGCACCGACGTCTGGGAGTTCACCGAGATCGATCACTGGTCCTCAACGACGCCCGCGTCCCGGCCGCCGCCCGAGTCAGCGGCGGCTGTCGCCGGGCGCCAGCAAACTCGTCACGTCGGCGACACCCCCGCCGCCTGGCAGTGCACCGGCAAAGCCCGACTCGACTTGCCGGCCGGCATCGTCGACCGCTGGGCACCAAGCGGCTCGGTCGTCGAACACCTCGACAGCGAGCACTGCCGCCTCACCCTCGGTGCCTGGTCCTGGGCCGGCATCGCCGGGATCCTCGCCACCTTCGATACCGAACTCACCGACCTCCACCCGCCCGAACTCGCCCACGCGGGCCGCCGACTTGTTGGCCGATTGGCCATCGTCGCGGACACCGAAAGCAAGCCGTAGTCGTCTCTCATCAACTCTCATCAACGGTCCTTTGCCCGAGCAGGAGCAAGAAGAGCCGTGCGGAGATCGCGCAGCGTCGGATCGGTTTCGGTTCGCAGAACTCGTTCCCACCCCAGGCGAGTTCGGCGCGCTGTCTTCCATGGCACCGTCACCTTTGCCTCGGTCCGGCTCTGGCTCCGCACACGACCCGCCGGACAGGCCCTTTAGAGCATGCTGAGTGCCTGCATCGCCTCGCGTTCGATGCGCGAGAGCTCATGGAGGATGGAGCCGGCCTGCATGAGGTGCTTCGCGTCGCCGGATCGGCCTGCTGTTGCGATGAGTGCGGCCACCTGTGTCCAGAGGGTGGCGGCCTCGGTATACAGGCGGTGGCCGGTGCGCAGGTGGCTGCTGTCGATCAGCTGGGCACACTCGGATAGGAAGTCCCGGTAGAGATTGCGGAACAGGGCGCCGCCGGTGCCGGCCCTCTCCATGAGGACGGCGGCCCGTGGCAGGTCCTCCTGCGGAGTGTCGCTGCGCTGCAGCCACTTCGGCACTTGCTTGGCGGCCTTCTCGATGCCCCGGTGGCCCAGGTTCGCGATGGGCGGGTTCAGGAAGGCGGTGGCGCAGTTCTTGATCGCGGGGATGATCCGGTCCTGCGGTGACGTCGGGCTGCTGGGCACCGTGATGGTGAAGGAGCGGTGCCTGGCGGTCATGGGGCCACGCTCGGCCCTGGCCCTGGCCAGGCCGGCGAGGCTGGTGGCGACGGCTCCGCCCTGCGGGACGGTGTCCACCAGATAGGCGTTCTGTTCGTCGTAGCCGTACATCGCCACGACGTGCCCACCGAAGTGCACCTTGGTGCTGAAGTAGTCCAGGTGATAGCTGTCGAGCTGAAGGCCGACCGGCCGACCGGCGTCGATGCGTGTCGCCACGTTCTGCCATGCCTTGCGCGGGGAGGTGGTCTCCTCGACCAGCAGCTCAAGTCCGAGTGCGGCGGTCAGGTTCCTCGTGAGCTCGAACGGTTTGACCCGGCCTCCCAGGAAGGGCAGGACCATGCCTTTGCTGTCCCAGTAGATGAAGGACAGCCCGGAGCCGAGCCCGAACAGCATGGGCTCGGACAAGTCGAGCCCTTCATGCCGCAGCAGCGCGCCCAGCGTCGTCGTCTCGCAGTGCTGCATACCGCGAACATCGATGTCTTCCACCATGGCCATGCCACTCATTCTCCCCTCACCAGACGACACGCCGCAGATGGGCGTGCCAGACCACCGCGTCCCAGGCGTGACCCGCCGGACAGGCCGTACGCCGGCTGCGGCTGCCCTCCGTGGCGGGTGCTCCGTCGAGCCGTCGGCCGGAGTTGACCGTACGGGGGGCTCGCCACTGGATGCCGCAGTGACGGCGATCACAGAGAGTCTCCGGGGAGCGTTGCGTAGGCTGGCTGTGTCGTCGCGGTAGGGGAGTGGATGGGGCGGCGCAGCCCTCCCGGTCCTGCCTGGCGATGCGTCAGGAGAGTCGGCAAGTGGTCAGCATGAGCCCTGAGGAAGCTGGGGAGTGCTGCCCGGGGACGCGACTCGCCGTAGGGTAGGGAAACCGCCCTTGACCTGCAAAAGCGCAGGCAGGGAGCCTAGATCCAGGAGTACCTCGATGATGCGCACGATGTTCAAGTCCAAGATCCATCGAGCCACGGTGACGGAGGCCGATCTGCACTATGTGGGGTCGGTGACGATCGACGCCGCGCTGATGGAGGCCGCCGACCTGTTGCCCGGCGAGCTGGTCCATATCGTCGACATCGACAACGGGGCCCGTCTGGAGACCTATGTCATCGAGGGCGAGCGGGGCTCGGGTGTCATCGGGATCAACGGGGCGGCGGCGCATCTGGTGCACCCGGGGGATCTGGTCATCCTGATCAGCTATGCCCAGGTGGACGATGCGGAGGCCCGCGCGCTGCGTCCGAAGGTCGTACATGTCGATGCGGACAACCGGATCGTCGCCCTGGGCGCCGACGCCTCCGAGCCGGTGCCCGGGAGCGGCACCTCGCGCAGCCCGAAGGCCTCGGCGGGCGCACGGGAAGAACGCCAGGTGGAGCCGGTCTCCGGTCGGTGAGACGGGGCCGACGAACGATCGCGATACGCCTGATACAGGATCTTGGGACGGCTGAAACGGGCGCTGCCTAGCGTGCCGGGCATGGGTGCTTTTCGGCGCCCTCCGTACCGAATGCCCATCTGTGAAGGAGCAGCCATGCCCAAGCAAGCCATGTCGGACGCCCCGCGCGCCAAGCGCAACGGGCTGCGTGCCGCCCTCGCCGTCGCGGTGACCGGTGCCGCCCTCGCCGTACCGGCCGGCGCGGCGTTCGCCATGCCCACGGACTACGTCAAGGAGGTCAAGGCCGACAGCGGCGAAACCCTCACGCTGGACGGCAACACCGGCACCGCGACCGTCAAGGATCCCGAGCACGGCGTCACGGGTGTCATGAACGAGGACAAGCCCGGCCCGGTGCAGAGCCGGCTGGACCCGAACGGGACGTACACGCTGACCTACCCGAAGCCTGCGGCGCAGGCCGATGCCACGCCCAAGGTCGTCTACCAGCACGACGGCAAAACGGTGAGGGCCTTCGCCCTCCCGCATGGCCCCGGCTGACGACGGCCGACCGTCCCGGACGACGGGCGGCCCCCGGCTCCGCTCAGCGGCCGGGGGCCGCCCGCCGTCTGGACGGACACCTGCCGCAGCCGGTGTCCATCTCCCGCCGGCTATCGGGCCGACCGGCCGAAGAACTCCAGCTCGGCGATGGCCACTTGCCTGGTGTCCGTCGCGCCGTACGCGGTGTGCAGCACCAGCCGTACGGTCAGCGCATCCCGTACAGCCACATCGATCTTCTGTGCCCCGCCGTCATTGATCCGGGGGTGCGAGACGTGCTGCTTGCCCGCGGAGTCGGTCACGATCAGGTCGAACTCGCGCGGACGGGCCGGGTCGGTGGCCTGCGGGGTGCGTGCGGAGGCCCCGGGGGTGATCAGGATGTTCAGCAGGTCGGTGGGCTGGCCGAATCCGGCCTCCAGGTACTGGCCGTCGGAGTTGCCCGAATAGCCCGTCCCCCACCAGGTGTTGGAGTAGCTGTCGAACGCGAGCTTCGCATCGTGCTTGGGGCCGGAGTGCGAGGCCTTCCAGGTGGCGGCGGGTACCGGGACGCGCTTGGCGAAGTGGTCCTGTACGGCTTGTGCGGCGGGCGGCCCCCCGATGATCCCCCCGACCACGACGGCAGCGATCACCGCCGCCACCACCGCCCGGGTGATCCACCGGGTGCGGTCGCGGTTCAGCCGAGGCCGCTCGCCGGCGTAAGGGCCTTCGGCGACCTCGGGCGCGGTGTCGACGAGGAGGCTGGCACAGCTCCGGCAGAAGTGCCGGCGTGGCCCGTTGAGCGCTCCACAGGTCGGGCACGGTGCGCCGTGCTCGGGGGTCGCCTGCGGGGTACGGACCCGGGGCCGGGACACATCGGGACGGCCCGGCAGCACGCTGCCCGGTGCCTCGGGAGGCGGAGTGGGGGAGGAGCCCGGTACGGGGACCAGAAGGGCGCGGATGCCGGTTTCGGAGACGCCCCCTTCGCCGGCCGGACGGGGAGCGGCCGGGCCGTCCTGGCTGTCCGGCCTGGACGGGGACCGGCCCACGTCCCCGTCGTTCGCGGTGCTGGACGGGAGCGGGACGGTCGGGGCCGCACCGGCGCCCTGCTGTGGTGCGGCGGCCGCGTGGGTGCCGTCCCCGGTGGCGCGAGCGGGAGGGTGAGGAGGAGCAGGAGCGGTGGGGGGAGTGGGAGGGGCGGGGGGCGGCGTGGCGGGCATGGTGGAGTCGGCCTGTGCGGGGTGGTGCGGGGCGCTCTGGCCGGGGGCGGGTTCCGGGGCGTGCGCGGCGGCGGGAGCCGTGGGGGTCGGAGGGGCCGCGGCGGACGGACGCCCCGGGGCCGCCGTGGGCGACTGCGGTGCCGGACGGTCCCAGCGCAGGAAGGCCCCGCAGGAGTCGCAGAAGGACTGGCCCGTCTGGGGGGCGGGGGAGCCGCAGTCGGGGCAGAGGGTGTGGTCGGTCGGCATGGATCAGGTTCCTTCAGGGGTGAGCAGGTGGGTCACCTCGGCCGCGAAGGGGAGGTGCGCGGGACGGGCCGCCGCGACGACGGCGTGCAGACGGTGCGGGTCGACGGCGGAGGGGTCGCGGAGCCGCAGCGTGACCCGCAGCCCCGGGTGCGGCGAGCCCGGGAAGGATCCGAGCGGACGCCGGGACCAGGTCGCCCCGCCGCTCTCGATGATCTCCGGGGCTACCCCGAAGGCCAGTTGGACGGCTTCCGACAGGCCGCGTCGGGTGCCGCGCACGCGGTGCAGCGAGACGGCCGTGGCCACGGCGCGACGGCGGGTGGCGAGCGGCTCCGTCCCGTCGAGTTCGGTGCCGACCCACGTGGTCAGCCAGTCGACGAAGTCCTCGGGCGCGAGGGCGGGCGTGAAGTAGGTCTCCAGGCAGTCCAGCACGTTGAAGAGGGGGGCGAGCACGACATCGAGTCCCTCGACGAAGCGCTGGGCGAAGTCGTCGTCGGCGTAGACCGCGGGGAGCTGCCCGCCCAGTGGGTGCGGGGAGGCCATCCCCGCGGGTGTGCCCCTCATCGGGCCTCGATCACGCGGACGCGGTGGTCGAAGGGGAACAGGAGCGCGGAGCGGGCGAGCTCGATGCGGTCGGTGGCATCCCCCCGGCGGCCGGTGAGCGGGTCGGCGGGGTGCAGGAGGACCTCGTCGACGAGTTCCACTCCGGGTACGCGCTGCAGGGCCGCGAAGATCTCACCGGAGCGCAGCGGACGGCCGAAGGGCCAGCCGTCGCCATGGGCTCCGCCGGTCAGCGGGTCGAGGTAGGCGTAGAGGGCGTCCAAGGCCTCGGCGCGGACACGATCGGCCTTCGCAGCCCGGAACGAGTGCAGCGTCGCGACGACCGTGACGCCCTGGTAGAAGGGCGGGCCGACCGCGAGGCGGGTGCCCACCGGCCGGCGCTCGTCGAGGAACTGCGTGACCCGGCCCAGGAGTTCCTCACCGGGCACCAGCTGTTCGAAGCGGAGCCGGCCGCCGCGGTCGGGCACGGCCTGGGGGACGACCAGCACCCGGACGGCGTTCTCGCCGGTCCGGTCGGTCCCCCCGGCCTGGCCGGCCCCGGCGCCCGCCGGGCTCACGGCGGCCGTCGAGCGCTCCGCGGGATCGACCGCGAGACAGGCGATCCGGGCGGCCTCGGGGGCCGCGCGCCGCGCCAGTTCCTCGTAGTCGCGGGCGGTCACGGCCCGCTCCTGCGCCCGGAGCGTGATCGGTGCGCGGACCTTCGCCTCCTGCACCGTCTCGCCGTCGACCCCGCCGCGCGCCGCCTCGCGGTTCTCCACCCGCGCCACGTACGGGATCGAGCTGCGCAGCGCCTGAATCGCACCGCGCGCCACATTGCCGGACCGTCCGCCGCCGGTGCGGTAGTACGGGACGCGCATCACCGAGCCCTTGGCCGGTACCGCCCCGAACTGCCGTACCGTGCCGTCGGGTTGGCGCACGGAAGGGCCGAACGCGATCTCGCCGGTCGCCTCCTCCAGTGTGAAGTGCCGGTCCTGCGGGCCGGAGGACGCGAAGTCGGGGACGACCCGCCACTCCTGCCAGCCGTCCCCGTCCGAGACCTCCAGCCGCAGCGGCGGGCGGTCGGCGACCACGGGCGCGTGCGCCAGCCGCACCCGCTGGCCGGGCACGCCCGCGGACTCGCCGAGCGGCTCGTCCTTGACCACGGTGGCGTGCACGACCGCTGTCGTTCCCCCGATGGTGAAGGCGGAGGCGGCCCGCACGGTCGGCGAGGCGCTGTAGAACGGCTGGCCGGGCGCGGCCTCGACGACCCGGCAGCGCAGCCACGCGGCGTCCGTCCTGCCGACGCGGGAGACCGTGTGCCCGGCCGGGACGTGCAGCACGACCTCACCGGGCCGGTTGAGGCCGCCGGTGGAGTCCTCCGAAACCTCGCACTCCGCCCATCCGTCGGCGGTCCAGGCCTCCCAGCGCAGCGGCGGCTGGCGCGGGTCTACGCCGACGCCGTCCACCCGGCTGTCCAGCAGCAGTACGGCCGCGCACCGTGGCACCGCCGCCGACAGCCCGAACAAGAGGGTGTCGCCCGGCTGCGGGGCGGCCGCGAAAACGGCCACATCGCTGCCGGCGAAGACGTCCTGGCTGCGGTCCTCGGGCGTGGTCCCCGCCCCCTGGCGCAGTACGGCGGCCAGTTCGCAGGGCACCACGGTCAGATCGTCCTCGGTGGCGAAGACCACCGACTCCTCGGTCTCGGTCCGGCCGGTGGCCACCTCCGTCCCGGCGGGCAGCACGACCGGCTCCGGCTGCGCGGCGGAGAGCCAGAAGGTGACGTCGGCGCGGGCGGCGGAGGGCGGGAAGAGGGTGACGCCCAGCAGGTCGAGGAAGGCCAGATGGTTCTTCTCCGGCACCCGGTTGAGCCGGTAGACGATCTGGTCGGCCATGTGCGCGACGGCCTCGATGAGGGTCACCCCGGGGTCCGAGACATTGTGGTCGGTCCACTCGGGGCAGCGCTGCTGGATGTAACGCTTGGCGTCGTCGACGAACTGCTGAAAGCGACGGTCGTCGAGATGGGGTGCGGGCAGGGCCATCAGGCTTCGCTTTCGGTGGAGGCGAGGGACGCGTCGGAGCCGGACTCCGTGGACGGGATCACATAGAAGGGGAAGACGAGGCTGCGCGGATTGTTGGTGCCGCGCACGCTGTAGCGCACGTCGATGAAGAGCACGGACGGATCGTCCGGCGCCGGGCTGACCTCGACGTCCTGGACCTCGATACGGGGCTCCCAACGGTCCAGAGAGGACCGCACCTCGTAGCGGATGCGCCCGGCCGTCGCCTCGTTGACCGGAGCGAACACCATGTCGTGGACGGCGCAGCCGAACTCCGGCCGCATCGGGCGCTCGCCGGGCGCGGTGGCGAGAACGAGCCGGATCGACTCCTCGACCTCGCGCTCGCGGCGGGCCAGCGCGATACCGCCGCCCGCGTCCGTACGCAGCGGAAAGGCCCAGCCCGCGCCGACGAACTGCTCACTCATGTCCGGTGACCCCCTTCATCTCCGGTGACCCCCTTGAAATGCATGGCCCTCAACTTCCTCGAGTTCCTAGAAAGGAATGCCGTTGCGCAGGACGGCCGGTGCGTTCAGGGTGACCGTGGCCGGCGAGTTGATGGCTGCCGCGGCGCCCGCGTTGACGGCCACCGCGCCGACCGCGCTGACGGAGACCGCGCCGACCGAGTTGACGGCCACCGCGCCGGCCGACTTGAGGCTGATGGCACCGGTCGCGTTGATGTCCGCCACGGCGCCTGCCGCGACGCCGAACTTCGCGCCCGCCTTGATGTCGACCGCCCCGCCGGCACTCATCGTCAGCGACCCCCCTGCGGTGAGCGACAGGTTGCCGCCCGCCCTGATGCTCACGTTCCGGGTTCCCGTGATGGAGACGGAGCCGTCGCTGCGGATGGTGACCTGGGTGCGCGTCTCGTCCATGTGGACGGTGAGCTTGCCGTTGCCGGTCTGCAGCCTGATGCCGCTCTTCATACGGGACTTGGCGTCGACGAGCTCGACGGTGTGACCGCTGCGCGAGGCGAGGGAGCGCCAGTTGATCCGGCCGCTGGTCGGGTCCACCGGCTGCAGCCCGTCCGTGCTGGGCGTCGGCTTGTCGATGCCGTTGTACAGCCCGGCCAGGACGTAGGGATGCTCCAGCGAGCCCCGGTCGAAGGCGCACAGCACCTCGTCGCCGACCTCCGGCAGGATCAGCCCGCCGCCTCGGACGCCGCCCAGCTGCGCGACCCGGCACCAGTCGCTCTCGTAGGTGTCCGACAGCCAGGGGAAGCGCAGCCTGACCCGGCCCAGCTTCAGCGGGTCCTTGGCATTGCTGACCAGCGCAATGGCCACGCCCGGCATGGGCGGCGCCGGATCCACGCCACCGGACGCGAGCCCGTACAGCGACCGGAACTGCCGCCCCGAGACGGTCAACCAGGTGGTGAACTGCCGCCCGGACTCGAAGACATGGCGGACGCCGGTCGCGGTGTACTTCCCCTCGAAGGGGAAGCCGGCGCCCTTGAGCGCGACGGGTTGCCCCGGCTTGAGCTGAGGATTGCCGGTCACCGCCACCTCCAGCTCCGCGAAGGAGCCCGCCACATCGTCGGCGAGCGCACGCGCGGCATGGGTGACCTGGGCCTGGGTGGTGAACGGGGTGTCCGTGGCGGTCAGTTCGGCTGCCCCGAAGGGCTTGCTGAGCGCCCCGGGCGCGATGTCCGCGACGATGTCCTTGCTCGCCGTGGCCGGGGACTGAGCCGACAGCGCACGCTTGGCCCGCATGTCCCAGCCGCGCGCGCCCGCCTTGTCGACCTGCCCGGCGGCGGTGACGGCGATGCGGCTGTGCAGCGCGTTGTGGCCGAACTCCAGGACGTACGGGCTCTGCGCGGCCGGTGTGGTGTCGGCGGGCGCCGACGCGGCCGGGCTGAGCTTGCCGAACCGCAGTCTGCCCTGCGGGTCGAAGGAGAGATGGGCGTCGTTCTCCTGGGCGAGGCGGGTCAGGAAGTCCCAGTCGGTGATGTTGGGCTGGGTGGCCAGCTCGTAGACGGTGCGGGTGGCGTCCACCTTGCCGAGGGAGAGGCCGTTGAGGCCGGCCAGACGGCGCACGATGTCGCTGGCGGTCATGTTGGGGTAGCCCGCGACGCGGCGATTGCGCAACAGCCGGTGCCCCGGGTCGTACCCCCGCACGACCAGCGACTTGCCGCCGGCATCCGCGTCCACCTCGAGAGCGGTGACCTCGCCGGTCACCATGGGCGTGCCGCGCTGCCCGTCCGTGAACGGCGACAGCACCGCCTTCGCGCCGACCTTCAGCTGCGGGAAGGTCTTGAGGATGTCCGATCCGGTGTCACTGAAGGTGAGCTGGAAGGCGGACGGCACATTGACGCTCGCGTCTACCCAGCATGCGGTGAGCAGGGCGGCGAGCTTGTCGGGCAGCGGGGCGCCGCCGATCTCGGCGTGTACGACGCTGGTGTACGTCTTCTCACTCATCGGATCTTCTCGCTGATCATCGGGCGGCCTCGTGGGGTGTCGGGTGACCGGTGGGGCGGCCGGTGGGACCGTGTGGGGGACTGCTCGGGAACCGGTCTTCGGGACGGTCTTCGTCGGCGGCGGGAAGCAGCAGTTCCGTGCCCGGCCGGAGCCGCATCGGATCGTCGATGTCGTTGGCCTCCGCGATCACCCGCCAACGGGTGGCGTCCCCGTACTCCCGCCAGGCCAGCGAGGCGAGCGAGTCACCCGCGACCGTGCGGTGGATACGCCGTGCGGAGAGCGCGCCGGAGGTGGGGTTCTGCCCCTTGGTGGGCATCGCCACTTCGGTGAGGGACAGCGTGCAGGTGGCGCGGATCGGCTCGCCGGTGGGGTTGAAGAGCGTGTACGTGGCGCTGACGCTCGTCACATACGCCACGAACTGCACCGTGTTGAACGACCCCCAGGAGAACCGGACCCAAGGCGGGGACGGCCGTTTGGAATTGACGCTCTGCGCCGTCACCTCGCAGCAGGACAGCAGCAGTTCGATCTGCTTCTGCACCTTTCCGGAATTCGGCGTGCCGGAGGCGTCCAGGAACACCTCCAGCTGCAGCGTGGCGGGCCGGGTTCCGGTGAACTTGGGCGGTGCCCCCCGCATATAGGCGACCGCGGCCTGGGTGTGCCACTCCGCCTCCCGCCCGAGTTGCAACTGGGTCGGATTGAACTGGAACTCCACCTCACCGATGCGGCCGCCGATGGAGCCGCCGAGGTCGGTGGGGGGCTGATGGATCGCGAGGGCGGCCCGTACGAGGCTCGCGCCCGCTTTCCCGCCGGTCGGTGCGGCCACCTCAGGCACCTCCCGCGTCGGTGAACCCGTGGTGCGCGATCTCCAGCGTCTCGGTCGCCACGCCAGGGCTGGCCGGGTCCAGGCTCGGCCCCTGCCAGCGCACCGGCAGCACCTCCACCAGCCCCCACTGCGCGACGACCGAGCCGTCGGCGCGAAGGGCGGCGATCTGCGCGGTGGGCCTGCTGATACCGGTGGCGAGGGACGAGATCCAGGCGGCCACACGGGAGGTGTCGGCGGTGAGGGGCCGGGTGAGACGGATCGTGGAGAACGTCACGCGGGTGGGCAACTGCCAGACGAAGCCGTTGTTGCCGCCCTCCTGCCACTGCTCCACCTGCACCTCGGAGGCCAGGCCGTCGCAGCCGTTGAACAGGCCGAGGTCCTGCCCGTCGATGGTCAGCTTGAAGAAGACGGTGGAGCCGGGGTCCTGGGCCTGGGGCATGTGGATGGTCTTTCGGGTGAAGTGGTGGTGGGCGGGGCCGGCGGGGGGGACGGGGCGGGTCAGCGGCCGTGATCGCGCAGTCGGCCGATGCGCTCGCGGTCGCCGCGCAACTCGGCACGGAGCAGCCGTGAGAGTGGGGCCACCAACCGGCGGGCCAGGGCGTCCAGAGCGGCGGGGTCGGTGGTGTCGGTGGTGGTGTTGGTGATGGACGAGGTGGTTGTTGTGGAAGGAGTGGTTGGGGTGGTTGGGGTGGTTGGGGTAATGGGGGCTGTTGAGGTCGTTGAGGTCGTTGGGGACGTGCGGGGCGTTGGGGCAGTCGGAGCTGTGGAGGCAGCCGGGGGGATCGCGGTGGCCTTCGAGGTGGTCTTGGGGATGCTCTTCGCGACGGGTGCTGCGGGTGCTGGGGGCGCTGGGGGTTTGGGGGCGGTCGTGGAGGAACTGGCTGCGCGCTGGATCGGACGGGGGGTTCCCGCCGGGGCGGGCCCGGGGGGTGTGCCCGGCAGCGACCGTCCGGGTGGGGCGGCCGGCATGAGGGGCTGCCGGGCCGGAGTCGCGGCCTGAGCCGGGGCGCCGGGAGCAGTCGCGGTGGGCGCGTGCCGCACCACGGGAATGCCGGGGGCGGCCGGTGCGGTCCGGACGGTACGCGCAGGTGCGGTCGGGACCGTACGAGCGGGTGCGGTCTGGACCACCGTACGTACGGGTGCGGCCGGGACCGTACGAGCCGGTGCGGTCTGGACCGTACGAGAAGGAGTGCGCGAGGGGTTCGGTGTTCGTGCCGGAGCCGAGGTCGGCTTGTGCAGGGCGACGGCCGGCACGGTCCCCGCTCGTCGGGGCACCGGCCCTGCTGTGCCAGCCGTGCTCGCAGCGCCGGCCGTACCGGCCACCTGGCGGAGGGGAACGGCGGGTGCGGGGACGTCGGCCTGCACGCTTGAGCGCTGCACCGCTGGGGGGCCGGCGGGCTCCGGATCCCGGTGCCCGGGGGTCCGTTGCCGGACGCCAGGAGCCAGCGCGCGTGCCGACGCGAGCGGCGCGCGGCGGGCGGCGCGGGGAGCGGCGAGAGGAGGGAAGGGGGCGCTGGGCGTCAGCACTCGGACCGCCGGCGCAGGGGATTCCCGGGGGTGGGAGTGCGGAGTACGGGATGCCGGCACGGGGGATTCCGGTGTCCCGGATCTCGGCGTGCGGGTATCCGGCGTGTGGGTTTCTTGCGCGCGGGTTACTGATGTGTGGGCTGCCTGCGCGCGGGTTGCCGGTGTGTGGGATTCCGGGGTACGGGGAGTCGGCGGGGGGCTCTTTGATGTACGGCCTGCCGGTGCATGGCCTGCCGATGCATGGCTCCGTGATGTACGTGCCGGCGTCGACGGACCTACGGGAGTGGGACCTGCGGCGGCCGTCTCGGAACGCTGCACCGGGGACGGGGACGGGGACGGGGACGGGGACGGGACTGGGGCCGCAGCCGGGGAAGGGGCTGGAGCCGGGTACGGGGCCGGTGCCAGGGGCGCGGCCGGTGTCGCTGTTGGTGCCGGAGCCGTCGTCGCTGTGGCCGGACGCGTCGGTGCGGCACTCTGGCGACGGATGGCGGTGGACTCGGTGGGTGCGCCGATCAGTGGCTTCCGTTGGACCATGGATTGCGGAGGCTGCCCGGGGCCTGGCGTACGGGCATCGTCGGTCGGAGGCCGGACCGGCTGCGCGTCGACCGGAACATCCTTGACCGGCCGTGCGGCGTCCGCACTCGGGAGCAGCGGCGCACCAAGTCCCAGACGCCGACCGCTGGTTCCGCCGATTCCAGATGTTCCACCCGTCTCGCGTCGACCCGTCCCGCTTCCGCCCGTCTCGCTTCCGCCCGTCCCGCTTCCGCCTGTTCCGCTTCCACCTGTGCCTGAGGTCTGCCGCACGGGCCGACCGGTCACCCGTCCAACTGCTCGCTGGACCGGCCGGCGCGTTCGGTCGTCGTCGCTCGCGGCCGGGTTCGCGGCGGTGGTCGGCGCTGGGCTGCTGGCCGTGCGATTGCTGTTGTCGTCGCCCGAGCCTGGCGGTGTCCCCTCGGGTGCGGGCCCGGGCGAAACCGGCCGTGGGTTCGGGACCGGGCTTGTGCTCGTTGCCGAGCTGGGAGCCGGCGGAGTCGTGCCACCACTCTGCGCCGGGCCGGCACCAAGTGCCGCGCCCGTGCGCGGGGAGGCCTCCGGCGCGCTGTTCTGGTTCGGGGCGATCGGTCGGCGCGGGCCGGCCGCCCGCCGCTGTACGACCTGTTGGGGAAGTTCGGGTCGCACGGTGGCGGGGGCCGGTGCCGGCCCCTCGTTCGCCGGTCCGGCGGCAGGAGTGCCGCCGTTCCCGGCGCGCGACGAGGTGGTTGTCCGCAGCCGGCGCGGCGGTATCGCGACCGTGCCTGCCGAGGTGAGCGGAGACCGCGCGTCGACGGCCTTCCGTACGGGCCTGGCTACGGGCAGAGCCGAGGGGAGGAGGGCTGACCTCTCCCCATGCGACGTGGAGCGAGCGACCTCCCCTCCGCCCGCGGGGACGTCCGTCGTACTGGGCGCGGCCTCGGCGCCAGGCACGTGGGCGCGGCCCCGATGCGGATCGCCGGCGGGTTGACCAGGAGCATGTGTGGCAGCCGTCGGGGTACCCGCCGCACCAGGCGACGCCGCCCGCTGAACCGTGGCCGCAGCTCGGGTGTCGTCACGTGTTGCCTCTCGGGTCTCGGTACGTGCCGTACCCCGGGTCCTCGTCGGTGGTGCTGCCCTACCTCCAGGCTCCCGCCGCGGCTCGGAACGCCCCCCGACGCCCTGCCGCGCACCCGCGCCCGCGCCCGCACCGGGCCCCGCGCTCGCGCTTCCCCCCGCCCCCGCGCCCACCTGCCGCGCGGCAGCGATTCCGGGGGCCGTCCCCGCGCTCTCGGCCGTCGGCTCGGCCATCCGCCCCGCGACGGGAAGCCGCAGGACCGATAGCCCGAGGTCGGCGGGGCGGCCGGCGACCGGCACCAGCGCATCGCGCACCACACCACCGGGTGCCGTGGCACGGACGTCATGCCCCAGCTCCCCTCCGAAGACGGGGCTGCGGTGCGCGCTCAACGACGCGGCGAAGCCGGCCTCCGCGACGGTGCGCGGCGCCCCCAGGACCCGCTGGATGGGGGGCACGGCGGACCAGCCGCCACCGCCACCGCCGCTACCGTCTGCGCTGCCGGCGGCGGCAGCGGCATCCGCAGCCGTCCCGACCTCAGACCGGTGGTGGGCACGCTGCGTACCCCGGCCACCCCGCGACCCCCGCCGCCACCCGAACAACCCCATCCTCAGTCACTGCTCCCGTTCAGCCCGCTCCACCAGAGCGGCGATCTGTGACACGTACGCGCGCCGGTCGGCGTGTTCCAGGTCGAGGATGTCGTCGATGCCCCAGTGGAAGTGGTAGGCGAGATAGGCGACTTCCTCCTCGATACGCCCGGTCGCGTACGTCACGATTCCCCCAGGCGGCTCCCGGCCAGTTCCACTTCGAAGGGCTCCTCGCAGTGCGGACAGGACACCGCCGCGCGCGTGTGTCCCTCCGCATTGATCTGCCGATAGAAGTCCTGCAGAAAGGCCAGGTCGGAGGCGAACATGTTCTCCACCGTCCCGTCGTGCACGGATGCGAGCGTCCCGAGCCGGGTGATGACCCGGCCCAGCAGCACGACCGACAGATACGCCGGGTTCTCGCGCACGCGCACATCCCGCAGCGGGATCAGCTCGTCCCGTGCCGTCGCGAGCCGCATCGCGCCGTTTCGGTGCACCGCGCCGGACTCGTCCACGAATCCGCGCGGCAACTCGAACTCGAATTCCGTACGCAAGGGCTCGCGTTGCTGTTGCGCCCCCGCCGGGCCGTCGCGTCGCATTACTCGATGACCAGCTCTTCGAAGACGATGGTGACCTGCTCGGTCAGCGCGGCGGCGTCGCCTGCCTTGACCCCGCTGGTCTCGACCTTGCTGCACCAGGCATTGCGCATGTTGTAACGCTTCACGGGGTTGTTCTGGTAGTCCATCATCATGATCGTGGCGTTCTTCCGGGCCGAACCCATATCGCCCGCGATGGACTTGTTGATCCACTCGCTGAACGCACCGCTCTGCGTCATGCCGCGGGTGACCGTGCATTCGCCGGCCTTCTTCGTGCCGGGCATCTTCTTCACGACGGGCTTTCCGTCCGCCGAGACCTGCTGGTACTCGATGACGTCCTGCTCCATGGTCAGACCGCTGACCTCCTGGAGGTATTCGACCATCACGCCGTCGATCTGCAGGCCGAAGTTGTGTGAGGTGAGGGCATCACCGGGCTGAAGGGACAAGGTGGTTCACTCCTGTTGGGAAAAGAATGGTGGCGGGGAAGAAGAACGGTGACGAGGAGAGAGGGAACGTGGACGGGGAGGGGAGGGCGCTGGACCTACTCCTCCAACTCGCCGCCACCGCCCGAGAACTGAGCCAGTCGGAAGACCACGAATTCGGCGGGCTTGACGGGCGCGATGCCGATCTCGCACACGACCCGTCCCAGGTCGACGGACTCGACGGGGTTGGTCTCCGCGTCACATTTCACATAGAACGCGTCCT
Organism: Streptomyces sp. NPDC043738; assembly: GCF_056436545.1. Classification (NCBI taxonomy): domain Bacteria; kingdom Bacillati; phylum Actinomycetota; class Actinomycetes; order Kitasatosporales; family Streptomycetaceae; genus Streptomyces; species Streptomyces sp. NPDC043738. Next base: position 15,887 of record NZ_JBWKCJ010000014.1, read on the forward strand.
CCGGCCGCTGCCCGAACAGAGCGCCGGAGCGCCACTCGTTCACCAGGAACGCCGAGATGTTGCGCCGGATCCTGGCCCACAGGGCCTGGTCGTTCGGCTCGAACACCACCCACTGGGTGCCGATGAGAATCGACTCCTCCAGGTAGTTGAAGTACCGCCGTACGTTCAGGTAGCGCCAGGCCGGATCGGAGGCCATGGTCCGCGCGCCCCACACCCGGATTCCGCGTCCGGGGAAGGCCCGGATGCAGTTCACGCCGACCGGATTGAGCAGATCCTGTTCGCCGCGGGTGATCTGCAGCTCCAAGTCGACCGCGCCACGGACGATTTCGTTCGCCGGGGCCTTGTGGACGCCGCGCTCGGTGTCGTTACGGGCCCACACGCCGGCCATGTGTCCGGACGGCGGGATGGTCCGGGTCTGGCCCGTGGCCGGGTCGAAGGCCTTGATCCACGGGTAGTAGAGCGCGGCGTAGCGGGAGTCGTAGCCCGCGATCTCCTGGCGCCACTTGCGGATGTCACGGGCGTTGAGTGCCGGCGGCGGGTCCAGGACGGCCATCCGGTCGCCCATCAGCTCGCAGTGCGCGATCAGGCCCAGCTGGACGGCCTTGACCTGCTCCAGGTCGATCAGGCCCTGCTGGTAGGCGGCCATCAGATCGGGTACGGCCACCATGTTGACCTCGTCGAGCGCCTCCAGGCCGCCGAAGCCGGTGCGGTCGGCGGAGTCGCCGATGAACTGGCCGGAGGCGAGCTGCTCGACGGCGCCGTTCCCCGCGGGGGCCGCGGGAGCCGGGGTGGGCGGAGCCAGCGTGACGGTCTGGGCGTCCGGCTTCGTCACCTGCCCGGCCGGGACGGCCTCTTCGACCACGATCGCCTTGGAGCGCTGCTTGACCTGTGCCACGACATAGTTGCGCGAACTCTTCTTCGCGCTGACGTCGAAACTCTCGACGACCCTGTCACCGTCCTTGACTACCAGCTTGAACCGGTCGGCGCTGCCCTCGCCCTCGACGTCCTGCACCTCGACGGTGAGCGCCCCGCCGGGAGCGGAACCAGTGGCGATCGCCGCTACCTTGAAGGACCCGAGCGCGACCGGCTCCCCGGCTGTCAGCGCCCTGGGCGCCTCGGGAGCCACGGCAGTCTGGGACTCCGCGTCGCCGGAACCGCCCACCCGCACGACATACGCGGCCGTGCCCCCGTTGTTGAAGAACCCGTACACGGAGTGCGCGAGGTAGTAGCCGTCCGTGAACTCCCCGAAGGCGGCCACGTACTGGGACCAGTTCGTCACCAGCGTCGGCTCGTTGAGCGGACCGGTGGGAGCGAGCCCTACGAAGGCCGCCACCGACGTTCCGACCCCTTCGATGGGCCGCGATCCACTGGCGACTTCCTCGACGTAGACGCCGGGGGACAGGTAGGTGGGCATGTTCTGTTACTCCCTGGATGTGCGAACTGGTCTGCTCGGTTGTTTCTGGTGCTCTGCGGTGGCGAATGACCGCCGTGCGGCCCGGGAGGGGCGGCGATGAGGCTCAGGGCATCTCGTACTCGAAGGTGGCGGCGAAGGAGCTCATCGAGGTGGCCGCGATCTTGTCGCACCCCTTGTAGAACTCCTCCTCGTCATTCGGGTCGAAGCCGTTGGCGGAGACCAGCTGGGCGAGCGCCTGGTACTCGTTGAGCGCTCGCTCCTTGAAGTCGTCGGCTTGCTGGTCCACATCCGTGTCACGGTGGAATTGAGAGCCCTTGGAACCGCCGGTAGCGGATTTCCCCTTGGCCTTGGCGAAGATCGCGTACCTGTTGAGGGCCTCGTGCAGCGTTCCGGCCGCGCCGGTGACGACCTGGTTGAAGGCGGCGATCGCCATGGTCGGATTGGCCGCGGCACGGCGGAACTCGGCGCCCTGGATGATGGCGACGACCTTCGCGCAGTACTTACGACCGTCCTCGCTCACGCCCTCGAAGTCGTATCCCGGCTCGGTCAGGGCCCGTATGAAGTGCTTGGCGAGTTCCGCATCGGACAGACCGGTGCTGTCCCTGGTGCGCTTGAAGAGGGTGTCGTACTCGCCCTCCTGGGGGCCGCCCAGGACGAAGTTCCCGGTATGGCCGATGGAGTAGGTCTCTCCGGTCGGCTTGTGCTTGAACGGTTTCACCATCTCCTGACGGTTGCGGAACCCGGCAAGTTGCTGTTCCGTCCCGCGCAGGGAGAGCCGCCGGCGGACATTGGCGAGGCGGGCGATCCGCTCGCGCGGAGAGAGGTCCACCTCCATGTGCTCCGGATTCGACGAACCGGTCTTGACGGCGGTGGGAACGACAGGGGGAAGGTGGGCCGCCGCTGCCTCCTGTACCCGCCTCGCGGCGGCATCCAAGAGTTCTTCGTACGACGAGAACCGACCGAAGTCCCGCTCATCGCTCGCCATCCTGATGATTTCGGCCCGGACCTTTTCCTTGGAATCGGCCGTCCATTGGCTGTGGCGTGCCTTGCCCTTGGCGATGAGGGTTTCGAGTGGGAGGACGTCCTCAGCGGCCTCGATGGTCTTGTTCGCCATTTTGAACGTCCGCTGCACGGGCCGAGGCCCGCCCGCAGTGCCGCCGCCCGGGGTGTGCGCGGTGTCTGCCGTCCGTTGCACATCCGCGGACAGCACCCGGCTCGCATTCGCCTCCGCCTCCCGCTCGAACCGGTCGGACGGATCGCTCACCTTCGTCCCGTCGCCGCGGTCCGTGCCCGCGACCGGGCCGTTGCGCTGCTGGATGACGTGGGTCAGTTCGTGAGCGAGCATATGGCGGCCCGCCGCGGACGATGTGTCGTAGCGGCCGCGCTGGAAGACGATGTGCGAACCGGAGGTGTACGCGTGGGCATCGACGGACGCGGCCGATTCATGGGCGGAGGTGTCGGTGTGCACGCGCACGTCGGAGAAGTCCGCGCCGAGGCGGGCCTCCATGTCGGTGCGGACCGGCTCGTCGAGCGGCCGGCCGGGTGTGCGCAGCACGTCCTGGACGGGCGAGCGCTGCACGGTGGGGGGTGCGGCGTGTCCGCAGCCCGCGTGGTGCTGGTGCCGCTCGAGGCCGGCGACGACGGCTGAGAACGCCGCGTTTCCCCCGGCTCGTTGGAGGGCGGCGACCGCCTCCGGGGTGAGACGCTCCGCCTCGCCGGCCGCTGCCTGACGGGCGGCGTCGGAAGCGGGCGCGGACGCCGTACGGCCCGCGCGCGCCGCCCCCGAGCGGTCGCTGTCCGAGCCGGGCTGCCGGTCCTGTGCCCGCACGACGTTCCTCCCCCGTCACCACTGCTGCTGTCTTGGCTCCCTACGCTTTCGACCTTGGCCGACGTCCGGGCCGGGCTGTAGAGACGAACGGGCGCCGTCGGGGGCAGTGCGCACTGCCCGTTCGGTCACGCCGGGGGCGCCGAGCGCGCCGCGTAGGCCTGGTTCTCGGCGCGGATGACCGTGTCGAAGGCCTGGTCGGTGCCGGCCCGGCCGTACAGCGCGAAGTAGCCGAGGGACTTGCCGTGCTGAAGCGCACTGCCGCGGTCGGCGGCCGACTCGTACGTGAGGCTGTCGGGACCGTCGCGCAGGATGACGGCGGCGAAGTGGTTCGCCCAGCCGTCCGGGGCCGCCCCGGTCAGGTCGACGAAGTGGTTCTCGCCGACGGCGGGTGCGTCACGTCGCACGCTGAGGCCGCCGTCCGGCGGGGTGCCGATGAGCTGGGCGGCCGCTGCCTTGCAGTCGTTGGGGAGAGTGATGAGCAGCTCGTGGACCTGGGCCTCCTGGTCCTCGACGGCGGGGAGTCCGGCGAGGAAGTCGGCGGTCAGGCTCGGCATGATGACGGCGAGGTCGGTCAGGCCCTCCCGGCCGGCGCGTTCGGGGTAGGGGAACCGCGCGGCGACCCAGCCACCGCCCATCGTGGCCATCGCCAGCTTCATGGCCTCGTTCCGCAGACCGTCGACTGCGGAGCCGCGCGGTTCGGCACGCGCCTGGAGCGCCGTCACGATGCGCCGGGTGAGCGCGACGAGCCGCCCGACCTCCGGCGGGTCGGTCAGCGACCGCAGATACGCGGCACGCTTGTCGCCGCGCTGTGCCGCACTGTCCCCGCGTACGGGCTCGTGACCGGCCCCCTCCGGGCTCCGGCCCGCCGCTCGTACGGCGGCCGCAGCCCTGGCCGCGTCCTTGTACACGGGCCGCACCCGGTACAGGGTGCGCTCCCCGACCTGCACCGCCGCCCCGCGCTCCACGGTGATCGCCACCTGTTCCTGGGCGTCGAGGCGGTCCGCGGCGGCGGTGATCAGATCCGCGTCGGCGTATGCCTCGTAGCGGCCCCGGAGAGCGATGCCGCCGTGCGTGGAGACCTTGTCGAAGCCGTGGGCGGCCGGTCCCTCGGCGTACCGCTGAAGGGACCGGGGGTCTTTTGCTTTCCCCGGCGCCGTGGCCAGCGCGCGAGCGACCGCCGCGTTGCCCGCCGTCCGTTGGAGGGTGCGCAGCGCCTCCGACTTGAGGGTGGACAGGGCTGAGGCGGGCGTGCGGGGGCGCTCGGCACCGCGGATCGCGGTCCGTGGCGCCGGCTCCCCTCCCGTGGCCCGGCGTTCGTGTGCGTGCACCATGGCTCCGTTCTGGCGGCCGCCGGCTCTTCGGTCCGTGGTCCGTCCCGGGCGGCCCCACCGCCGATTTTCAGCCGCAGCGAGGAGCGCATCCAGAGGCGGAAGGGGAGCCGAACGGGCAGAACGGTTGCCCTGCCGAACACCGCGGAGCGTCGGCGAACACCGGGGCAGCGCCACTGTGCACCGGCGAAGCGCCGGAGTGCACCGGCGAGAAGCCCTGGCGGCCGGAGAAATCGGGGGGATCGGGCGTTGGCCCACAATCGGACGTTTCCGGAGGATCGGTGTCCGTGCGCTGCGTTACGTTCGATGGAGCTGGTGCATCAACGCAGGTCGGGGGGCGGCGTGGCAGGTCGACAGGGGCAGGGGAGCGGGCAGGCGGTGCGCGGCGACGCGGACGATCCGGCCGGGCCCGAGGGCGCGGAGGGGGCGAGCAGCCCGAACCGGGGCGACGGGTTGCGGTTTCAGGTCCTCGGCCCGGTGCGGGCCTCGACGGGGGACCGTCCGCTGGTTCTCGGCCCACCACAGCAGCGCGCCATGCTGGCGGTGCTGCTTCTGCACGCGGGCCGGCCGGTCTCCGTGGCGCAGTTGGTGGACGCTCTGTGGGGCGAGCGGCCGCCGCCGCGAGCGGTGGGCACCCTGCGGACGTACGCCTCTCGGCTGCGCGCCCTACTGGAGCCGGAACGCAAGCCCCGCCAGCCTGCCCGCGTGCTGGTGTCCTGTGACGGCGGCTACGCACTACGGGTGGCCGCCGGGGCGCTGGATTCGGCGCTCTTCGAGGAGCGGCTGGTCACGGCGCGCCGATTGCGGGAGGCGGGCGACACCGCGGGCACGTACGAGCAGCTGAGGGGTGCGCTCTCGCTCTTTGAGGGCGCGGCACTGGCCGGGCTGCCCGGGCCGTACGCAGGGCGGCAGCGCGACCGGCTGACCGAACTGTGCGTCAGCGCTCGGGAGGAACTCTACGAGTGCGTGATTGAGTTGGGCGGGCACACCGGATCGGTCCCCGACCCCATCGCCGGACTGCGCGCCTTCGCCGCCGAGCATCCGCTGCGCGAACGGGTGCAGGCCCTGCTGATGCTGGCCCTGCACCGCGCGGGCCGCCAGGCGGAGGCCCTTGCGGTGTACGCGGCCACCCGCCGTACCCTCGCCGCCGAACTCGGCGCCGAGCCCGGCCATGAACTCCGCGCGCGATACGCGGAGTTGCGTGCGGGTTCGGGGGGACGCGGGCCTGTTCCCGGTTCGAGGCCCGGGCCTGGTACCGGTCTGAGGCCCGTGCCGGGTGCCGGTCCGATGTCCGGGCCGGGTCCTGGTGCGAGGTCCATACCTGGCGCCGGCCCTTGTCGTGATCGCGTCCGACCGCCCGTACCGGCTCAGCTCCCGCCCGACATCGCCGACTTCGCGGGGCGTGCCGAGACCGTCGCGCTGCTGGCCTCGGCGCTGCGCGGGGCGGCAGGCGGACGGGCACCGGTGGTGGCCACGCTCAACGGGCTCGGCGGGGTCGGCAAGACGGCACTGGCCGTGCATGTCGCGCAGTCCGTGCGGGCTCGTTTCCCCGACGGGCAGTTGTATGTGGACCTCAAGGGCACCGGCCCGGCCCCGGCCGACAGCGGCGCCGTTCTGACGCAGTTCCTGCGTGCCCTCGGCGTCGCCGAGCGCGCCGTACCGGACGGGGTGGAGCAGAAGGCAGCCCTGTACCGCTCGCTGATCGCCGACCGCGGGGTCCTCGTACTGCTCGACGATGCCCGCGACAGTGCCCAGGTGCGGCCGCTGCTGCCCGGTGCACCGGGGTGCGCGGTGCTGGTCACCACGCGGGGGCGGACGCTCGCGCTGCCCGGTGCCCGGCGGGTCGACGTGGAGGTGATGGACGAAGCGGGGGCGCTGGAGCTGCTCGGCGCGATCGTGGGGGCGGAGCGGACGGCCGCCGAGCCGGACGCCGCGCGCGAACTGGTCGCCGCCTGTGGTGGGTTGCCGCTCGCGGTACGCATCGCCGCCGCCCGGCTGGCGTCCCGGCCGGGCCGGGCCATGGCCGACCTCGTGGCTCGGCTGGGCGACGAGCGGCGGCTGGACGAGCTGCGGGTGGGCGACCTGGGAGTGGAGGCGGCCTTCCGGGCCGACTACGAGGCGCTGGAGCCCGGTCTCGCCCAGGCCTTCCGGGCCTTCGCCCTGTGCGGTGTGCCGGCCTTCTGCCGGGGCACCGCGGCCGCGGTGCTGGACACCACCGAGGACGAGGCGGAGGCGGCGGTCGAGGCGCTGGTCGACGCCGGGCTCGTGGAGCTGTGCGGCGACGACCACTACCGGTACCACGAGCTGGTCGGCCTGTTCGCTCGGCGGCTGGGCCAACGGCATGACAGCCCGGGGGAGCGGGCGGCGGCGCAGCATCGCTTCCTCGACCATCTGCTGGCCACCGTCCAGAGCGCGGTACGGCTGATCAGGCCGCACGGCCTTCCGCCCGATCCATCGCGCCGCCCGGGCTCCCCGGGCCGACAGCTCGCCGACGCCGACACCGCGCGGGAGTGGCTGCACCTCGCGCACACGCGGCTGCGCACGGCCGTGGAACGGGCCCTGGACGCGGCGCCGGGGCTGCTGGGGCCCGCTGTGGACCTCCTCACCGCGTGGTCGCACGCGCTCGGCGGCGCCACGTGCCACCGCGACCTCGAACCACTCGTTCACCGCGCCGCGGCCAGTGCCCGGCGGCACGGCGACGACCGGGCCACGGCACGCGCCCGGCACCTTCTGCTTCCGCGGCGGGCCGCGCCGAGACGACGAGGGAAGCCCGGCCGCTGCGGAGCATCGAGGGGCCGTCGTTTCCGGATCCGCCCCGGCAACCGCTCCTGGACGGGATTCCGTATCCCCTCCGGACCCGGCCGCCGTGACGGTGGAGCCCGGCTCGCGCGCCACTCTCCCGGCGCCGGTCCCCCTCGGCCGTGTCCTGCCCGCCGGGGCACCGCGGGGCCGGTCGGGCATCGAGCCCGCGACCCCGCGGCCGCACCCCGGCACAGTACGCGGCGGCGTGGCTGACGCCGCGGGTACGAGCCCGGACGGCTCCCACCGGCGGCCCCGTGCCACCGCGCCCGCTGCTCGTGCCTGCCCACGGAGCCGTGAGCAACGGATCGGCAAGGAGCCGTGGGGAGCCGTAAGGACATCCGGCTCTGCCCCCGGCTCTGCCCTTGCGCACGCTGACCCGGGCCCGGAACCACCGGTTGACTGCCCTGGTGAGCATGTGGACTTCACTGGAACCGGCCGCGATCACCGTCGACCCCGGTTCCGTCGCGAGGGTAAGGCTGCGGGTACGCAACACGGGTGACACCGTCGAGGAGTACCGGCTGCGACCGGTCGGCGCCGCGGCGGGCTGGACACGGGTGGAGCCGGACGTGCTGCGGCTGTATCCCGGGGCCGAGGGCACGGCGGAGGTCGAATTCGCGCCCCCGCGCACGTCGGACGCCGTGGCCGGTCCCACGCCCTTCGGCATCCGCGTCGAGCCGGCCGAGCACCCCGAGATCCGCGACGTCGTCGAGGGACAGGTCACGGTGGGGCCGTTCACCGAACTCCGCTGTGAGCTGGTGCCGTTGGCCGTACGCGGCCGCTGGCGCGCCAAGGCGGCGGTCGCCGTCGACAACCTCGGCAACCAGCCGCTGACGGTCTCCCTCTCCGGCCGTGAGAAGGGCGACGCCCTCACCGTCGAGTCCGAGCCGACATCGGTCCAGGTCGCGCCGGGCCGCGCGGGCTTCGCACAGCTCACCATCCGCCCCGGCGCGGTGAGCTGGGTCGGGGGAACCAACAAGCACCCCTTCACCGTCTCCGTGCTGCGAGCCGGAGCCCCGGAGCCGACCGAGCTGCGCGGCACCTATCTCCAGCCGTCCGTGCTGCCGCGCTGGGCGATGGCGGTGTGCTCACTGCTGGTCGTGGCGGCGCTGGCCTTCGTGGCGCTGTGGTTCAAGGCAGAGCCCAATGTGACCACGAGCGCACGGGAGAAGGCCGGCGTGTCCCGCAAGCTCCCGCAGAACCAGCCGAAGCCGCCCTCGCCACCGCCGCCACCGCCGTCCAAGGCCCCGGAGGAGGAGAAGCCCGAGGAGCCTCAGCCGGATCCCCCCAAGGACGAGGGCCCGCAGGCGCAGACGATCCGGTCCAACGCCAACGGTGGCTGGTACCTCCAGGCCAACGGGGGCAGCCAGGTGGACGGTACGCAGGTCGGCCAGAGCGCCCAGTGGACGGGTGACCAGTTCGGCCGCAACCAGTGGTGGATCATCCACCACTACCCCGAGGACAACACGGTTGCCCTGGAGTCGGGCAGCGCCCCGGGCAGCGTGGTCCAGCTGAAGGAGAACACCAACGAGGTCGAGCTCTGGAAGGCCGACCCCGAACAACTCAAGTCCGGCCAGCTGCCGCCTCAGCAGAAGTGGCGGCTGGTGGACTCGGGCGACGGTCGCACCCACATCGTCAACATGCGCAACCAGGAGTGCCTGACCGACACGCAGAACGACAAGGGCGCGCTGTCCTGGCAGTGTTCCGACGGGCCCAACGACGCGCAGGACTGGAAGATCGCCGAAGGGCCGTGAGGCCGACCGGGGCCGGTCGACGAAGAGCCGACCGGCCCCGGGCCGCACCAGGAGCTGTCAGTCCCACAACGGCGACGCGTCCGGCACCAGCCGCCCCATCTTGCGGTACTCGCGCCGCGCCCCGGCCCGTACGTCCGCCGCCGTCACCGGCCCGCCGCGGCCCGCCGCGAGATAGCCCGCGGTCACCGCGGCCGACCGGATCGCGCCACCGGACAGCTCGAACTCGTCGGCGCAGACATCGAGGTCGAGCTCGTCGGCACAAGGGGTGGCCGCAAGGCAGGACCGCCACAACGCGACCCGCTGCCCGGCATCCGGGAACGGAAAATCGACCACCAGGTCCAGCCGTCGGGTGAAGGCGTCGTCGATGTTGGCGCGCAGATTGGTGGTCAGGACGGCGATCCCGTCGAACGCCTCCAGCCGCTGCAGCAGATACGCGCTCTCGAGGTTCGCGTACCGGTCGTGAGAGCTCTTGACCTCCGAGCGTTTGCCGAAGACGGCGTCGGCCTCGTCGAAGAGCAGCACGGCGTCCGTGCGGTCGGCCTCGGAGAAGATCCGCTCCAGGTTCTTCTCCGTCTCCCCGATGTATTTGTCCACCACCGCGGACAGCTCCACCACATAGAGATCCAGACCCAGTTCACCGGCCACGACCTCGGCGGACAGCGTCTTTCCGGTTCCGGACTCCCCGGCGAACAGGGCCACCACGCCCCTGCCGCGCCCACCGCCGGTGTGCAGCCGCCACTCGCCCAGCACCTTCTCCCGATGCCGCGCCCGCTGCACCAGTTCGTGCAGCAGGGCCAGCGGTTCGGGCGGCAGGACGAGCCCGTCGAAGCCGACGGCGGGCCGTACCCGCCGGGCGTGCCGGTCCAGCAGCGGCGCGGACTGCTGGCGCGCGCTGCGCTGGACGTGGGCGGCGGTCACCGGCGTCCCGTCGAAGGCGGCGAGGGCGGTGGCCGCACGGGCCGCCCGCCGGATCTGAGCGGCGCCCAGCCGGTACGGTGCGACGGCCGCGGCGAGGTCGAAGCCGCCGTCCACGCAGCTCAGTTCGCCGCTCCAGACCTCGCCCGCCGCCGCTCCGTCGTCCGGCGCGTCCAGCGCGAACAGCCCCGAATCCGGGGCCCAGCCCGGGTCGTACGGCTCGCTTCCGAAGAAGACCACCGGTACGTCCCCGCGCGCCAGCGCCCGGACGAGCGCGTCGGGACGCTCCGGCAGCGGCCCCACCACGACCGCGGCCCGCCGCAGCCGCGCCTCCCGCAGCAGCGCACCCGCCGGGCCCGGACCGTCACCGCGGTGACCGTCCGGCCGATACCGCAGCACGGGCAGGCCGGCACGCCGCAGCCCGTCGGTCACCGCTTCGGCGACGGTACCGGGCCGGCGCTCCCGCAGATGTACGGCGAGCGGCCGCCCGCTCGCGAGCGCGGCGAGTCGCCCGGCGAACGCCCGGGCTTCGGTGCGGGCCTCGCCGCCCGTACGGCCGGCGGCCCGCTGCCCCACGGGCAGCAACTCCACCTCGCCGCCGCAGAGTTCGGGATCGAGTCCGTCGTCGCCCAGCAGATGGGCCACCACCCGTTCCGGAACCCGCAGCGCCCGTCCCGGCAGCGGCCGCTCCTCGTCCTCGACGACGAGCAGCCCACCGGAGCGCAGCGGTGCGGACGGGTGGAAGCGGGCGCGGGCCGCGGGCTCGTACGGGCCGGTACCGGCGAGGTCCAGAGCCAGGGAGACCGTGGCACGGCGACGCCCGACATCGTCGTTGAGGTAGCCGTAGAGCGGCTCGAAGCTCCGGTCCACATCGGGCGCGAGCGCGGACAGCAGGACATGCAGGTCCAAGCGCGACAACCCGAAGCGCCCGGCGAGCGCGGCCATTCGATCCGAGGGGTCCCGGGGAGCTGAGCCCTCGCCGTCCGGCTCGCCCCCATCCGCCCCACGCGCAAACCCCTCGTCCGCGTAGGCCTCGCCCATGCCCGCCGCCGGCGACCGCGCGGCCAGCCTTCTGGCCGTATCCGGGGTCACATACAGCCCGCGCAGCGGGTCCGAAGCCGTCGGATCATCGGCGCTGCGCCGCTCGACCAGTGCGGCCACCCGCTCCCGCAGCCCCGCCAGCCGGCCGATCAGCGCGCCGCCGGCGGTCTCGATCACCGCTGTGCCGCTCACCGTTCCTCCTCGCTGCCCTTTGCGGAGGGCGGCGCACCCGGAGCGGACCGGAGCATCCGGGGCCGGGAGTCGCCGGGCACGCCGTCGAGGCCGCGGACGACCGTGACCGCGCCCTCCGTGACCGGCGGCGCCACCTCGTAGGCGGGCGAGACCGGGAACGGCACGGTGACCACCACGTCCAGGGACGGCTTGAGTTCGCCGCCCAGCGCAGACCAGATATCGGCGATCGAGCGGGACTCTGGGGGCGGCACCGCAACCGTCAGCGGGATGCTCACCTCCAGCGCGCGGAGCGCCTCCGGCAGCGCGGCCGCCGGCAGGATCTCGTGCGAGAGCAGGCACCCCAGCGTGGCGGAGAGCAGCCGGTGCTCGTCCTCCGGGCGGGTGGTCCACGCCGTGACCAGGTAGGACAGCCGGAACCAGCGTGGCGGCTGACGTCTGCGCACGACCACACCATCGGCGTCGCGTTCCGAGATCGCCCCGCGCTCTCGGCGTGCGACCTCCTCGCGTATGTCGTACAGATACGCATTGAGCGTGGGTGCGTTGCGCCGCGCCGCCCAGTCGCGGGTCGGCGCCTCGAAGGCGACGTCCCCGGCGCCGTCCGGCAGTACTCCGCCGCGCAGTACGGACCGCATCGCCGCGTCGACCTCGTGAATCACGCTCGTTCCCCCGCCCGACGATCCGCCGCCCGAACTTCCGCCACCGACTCCGTCACCGCTTCGCCGTCCGCTCTCGCATCCGTACCTGTCCTTGCATTCGCACCCACGTGCGGGTCGGCTCCCGCGCCCATCAGATGTATCCCTCTCGCAGCGCGTACGCGACGGCGTGCGCGCGGTTGTGCAACTGCAGCCGCGTCATCAGGGCGTGCAGAATGTTCTTGACGGTGCGTTCGGAGTAGGCGAGCTTCTCGGCGATCTGCCGGGTGTCCAGCCCCTCGGCGACCAGCCGCAGCACATCGACCTCGCGCGGCGCCATGCCGAGCGTCGGGACGAGCCCCGCGGGGGTGGCCGCCTCCATCGACCGCTGCAACTGGCCCACCTGTGTGAGCAGCCTGCTGATGAGGTCCGGCGGAAGGTCTCCCTCACCGCGCGCCGCGCTCTGCACCGCCCGCAACAGCCGCTGCGGGGTGGTCTGATGACGCCAGAGTATGGCCCGCACGCCGTACTCCACGACCGCCATCAGCTCCGGCTCGCGCAGATCCCGGGCAATCAGCACCACCCGCTGCTCACCACCCCGGACGAGCCGTCTCAGTTCGGTCGCCGCCATCTCGTCGAACTGGTCGATGGGCATGATGGCCACATTTCCGACCGCCTCCCGCCCGCCTTCCTTCCCGGTCCCACGTTCCGCCTGTTCCGCCCGCCTGACCGCCGCGCCGCCCTGGTCCTGGACGATCTCGACGGTGGGCTGGTGCTGTAAGTGACTGACGACTCCGGCCCGACTGAGCGGGTCGGTGGCGTGCACCGACACCGTGACACGTGTATCCAGCACTTATGTTCCTCGTCTCGCCCCCGTTGTACCGACTGCCGCAGAATGAGCGAAGGCAATCAACAGACGCTTACCGGGTGATCAACGCCAGAAGCGAACCCTTGAGCGATACGGGCGAGAAGAGCCACGGCTGCTCCCGCGACCGTAGGTACCGGCGTGGCGCTCCCCATGGGAGAGCGCCCGCCGTCAGCTGCTCGCGTCGGGTCCGTAGGGTTCGCCTGCCGTACGACCAGTGGTGTCCATCCTCCCGCCGGCGGGTTAAGGGCTCCCCGTGTCCGGGAACCCGTGGTGCGGGCGCCGGGCCGGCCGGAGCCCACCGCCGCAAGGAGGCGGCACGGCATGAGCCACGGCGAGGACGTCATCGCGGAGCCGACCGCTGACCGCGGGCAGGTCCACGACCGCTTGTCCCGGCCGGCCCGGAACGACGTGACCGGACGCGGCCGGTGAAGCCGCCGAAGGCCGGGAGCGACCACGACTCCGACGGGCAGCACGACGGGAAGCAGTACGACGCCACCCCCTACCTGCCCCGGCGCGGAGGACTCGCGGCTCATCGGCGTGCGGCAGCGGACTGCCGGGGCTGTCCGCTCTTCCAGGACGCGTCGGGGACCGTGTTCGGATCGGGCGGTTCCTCGGCGCGCCTCATGCTCGTCGGTGAGCAGCCGGGCGATCAGGAGGACCGTCAAGGACAACCGTTCGTCGGGCCGGCCGGTGGCCTCTTGCGGAAGGCGATGCGGGAGGCCGGCCTGGACGAGGGGCAGAGTTATTTCACCAACGCGGTGAAGCACTTCAAATTCGCCACCGCGGCAAAGGGCAAGCGGCGGATCCACAAACCACCCAGCCTGCGGGAGATGACGGCCTGCCGCCCCTGGCTGACCGCCGAATTGCGGCTGGTCGACCCGGAGGTGGTGGTGGCACTCGGCGCGACCGCGGGCAAGGCACTGCTGGGGACCTCGTTCCGGGTGACGCAGGACCGGGGCACGCTCATCAGGGCGCCGGGAGAGGGGGCTTCCGGCGCAGCCACCGGCGGCAGAGGGTTCATCGTCGCGACACTCCACCCGGCGGCGATCCTGCGCGCCGAAGACCGCGAGGCACCCTACGCGGGACTCGTCTCGGACCTGCGGGTCGCGGCCCGGGCCCTGGGCCGCGAGCCGTAGTCCTCTCGGTACGACCAGTCCCCTTTCCCAGGTGGACGAGGAGACACCGCGGTCGCAGGCGTCATCCCCGCCCTCAGCCGCTGCCAAGGCGGAGCGCCGTTCAGGACTGGCATTGCGGACACCAGACGGTGCGGCGCCCGGCGCTGCGACCGGAGCTCAGGGGCCGGCCGCAGCGAGGGCACAGCGGCTCGCTGTCGTCGCGTCGCCCCGTGAGCCAGGATCGCCGCGGCGGTACGCACCCGTCCCTCACGGAGGTGCGCAGCACCCGGCCCATCGCCGCGTGGAGGTCCCGGTACGCCGTCTCGCTCAGGTCCCGTGCCGCGGTCCGGGGCGCGATGCGGGCCCGCCAGAGGATCTCGTCGCACAGCAGATTCCCCAGACCCGCGATGACGGACTGGTCCATCAGCGCGCTCTTGACGGCACCCCGCCGCCCGGACAGCAGATCCGTCAGCTCCGCCCGGTCCACGCCCAGGGCATCGGGCCCCAGCCGGTCCAGGATCCGGTCGACGGCGGAATCGTCGGCCAACTGCACGCCCTGCAGCTTGCGTTGGTCGCGATAGCGCAGGCTACGGGCATCGTCGAGGGTCAGCGCAAGGCGGTCGTGCACGGCGAACGGCTCACCAGGCGAACAGCACCACAGTGCGCCCGTCATGCCGAAATGAAAGACGAGGGTGGGACCGCCGTCCGTAGGCGCGAACAACCATTTGCCGTGCCGCCAGGCCCTCCCCAGCCGCCTTCCCTCGCATTCCTTCCGCAGCCGCTTCTCGGTGACCCCCCGCAGCACCCCCGCATCACGCACGTCGACGCCCGTGACACACCGCCGGCCACAGCCGATCAGCACCTGGCGGAACCCCTCGACATCCGGCAGTTCGGGCATCATTCCTCGACTCTCCGCCGTGCGGGAGCGTGGCGCGCCACCGGACGTTTCCCCGGGCTCGCCCCTCCGGTCAGGCTGCCTTCCGACGCCCCTGGCGCGCACGTCCGGCAAGGGACGCGATCAGCTCCTCGCGGTTCATCGAGGAACGTCCGCGGATACCGGCCTCACTGGCGCGCTCGTACAGCTCGGACTTGGTCAGACTTTCGAGATCGCTTTTCTTGGCCTTTCTCCGGCCTTTTCCTTTACTGGGCCCGCCCTTCGCGCCTCGGCTCCGAGCTGATTCGACGCTTTCCTGCAGAACACTCATCAGATCCACGACATTGGTGGACTCCGGTGGTTCTTCGGCCTTCTCCACGCTCTCGCCCTTGCTCTTCGCCTCCACCAGTCGACGGACCCGCTCCTGGTACTCGTCGTGGAAATCCTCGGGTGACCAGTGGGCGGTCAGTGCGTCGATGAGCTGCGTTGCGGTCCGTATTTCCTTCTTCGTGACCTTGGTTTTGCCGGGCAGGTCGCGCACCTCGCTGTGCGGATTGCGCACTTCGTCGGCCCAGTGCAAGGTGTGCAGGGCCAGCACCTCGTCCTCGGCTTTCACCGCGACGAGGTATTCACGGTTGCGCATCACAAACGTGGCGATGCCGGCCTTGTTGGAATCCGTCAGTGCCCGGTGCAGCAGTGTGTAGACTTTTCCGTATTCCTTCCCTGCCGGCCCCAGATAGTATGTCTGGTCGAAAAATACCGGCTCAACTTCTTCCAGGTCCACGAACTCGGTGATCTCAAGTGCCTTGGATCGGCCCGGTGCGATCTCGTCGAGTTCGTCCGGCTCGACGACCACGTACTCGTCTCCTACATCGAGCCCCTTGACGATATCGTCCGCGGAAACCTCCTTCCCCGTGCGCTCATTGATGCGCTTGATGCGGATCCGGTCGGCGGTCCCGCGCTGGAGCTGATGGAATCGGATGGTGTGACTGTCGGTCGCCGAGTACATCCGCACCGGCAGGGTGACCAGCCCGAAGGTCAGAACTCCATTCCACACGGGTCGGGCCATGCCGAGATCACCTCCTTCCCTTTCATGACACCTTCGCGGCGCGGAGATCGCATGCCGTGGCGGTATGACCATCATCGGCCGTGCCGCCATCGCCGATGGGTGATCGCCCGTACAGAGCGGCGTCGGGCCGGGGCGCCGCCGACCACCTCGCCGGGCGTCGAATTGTGTGATGCGGCGATGCTCTGCGTGTTTCGTAGCGGTGCGGTCTTCGGTGCGCGACCATACGGACGCCGACCCGGGCTCGATCATCGACGTCGTGTGTGAGGGAAGGTTCTCGCCGGCCGCCAGCCCGCGTTGACTGCCGCGGGTCTGGTCGGGCGTTTCCAGCCGGCGGGTGCCATGGCGCGCTACGAGCGCGGGTCGCAGCGCTTGACGCCGGCAGAGCAATCGCCGGCAAGAGCAAGCAGCCAGCAGAAGGAAACACCGCGACAGGAAGAAGGACGGACGTGTCCGGCAGCGAAAGCGAGAACCCGGTAATCTCCTCCCCGGCCCCCACGCCGACTCGGCCCCGGACGAACCGGGACTGGTGGCCGAATCAGCTGGACCTTCAGATTCTCCACCAGCACTCGTCCCGGTCCAATCCGATGGACGAGGACTTCGACTACGCAGCAGAGTTCACGACCCTCGATGTCGACGCGCTGAAGCAGGACGTCTTCGAGGTGATGACGACATCGCAGGACTGGTGGCCCGCCGACTACGGTCACTACGGGCCGCTCTTCATCCGGATGAGCTGGCATGCCGCGGGAACGTACCGCATCGCCGACGGCCGGGGCGGTGGCGGCGCCGGTGCTCAGCGCTTCGCCCCCCTCAACAGCTGGCCGGACAACGCGAGTCTCGACAAGGCACGCCGTCTGCTCTGGCCGGTCAAGCAGAAGTACGGCCGGAAGATCTCCTGGGCCGACCTGCTGATCTTCGCCGGCAACTGTGCCATGGAATCCATGGGGTTCAAGACGTTCGGTTTCGGATTCGGGCGGGAGGACATCTGGGAACCCGAG
The DNA here is from genome assembly GCF_056436545.1 of Streptomyces sp. NPDC043738. NCBI lineage: Bacteria > Bacillati > Actinomycetota > Actinomycetes > Kitasatosporales > Streptomycetaceae > Streptomyces > Streptomyces sp. NPDC043738. Next base: position 32,711 of record NZ_JBWKCJ010000014.1, read on the forward strand.
GAAATCTTCTGGGGGCCCGAGGACACCTGGCTCGGAGACGAGCGCTACAGCGGCGACCGGGAACTCGCCACTCCTTTCGGCGCCGTGCAGATGGGGCTGATCTACGTCAATCCGGAGGGGCCCAACGGCAACCCGGATCCGATGGCCGCCGCCAGGGACGTTCGCGAGACGTTCGGGCGGATGGCGATGAACGACGAGGAGACCGTTGCGCTCATCGTCGGCGGCCACACCTTCGGCAAGTGCCATGGCGCGGTCGACCCCTCGTACATCGGTCCGGAACCCGAGGCGGGGCCCCTCGAGCAGCAGGGCCTCGGCTGGCGGAACACCTGCGGCAGCGGCAAGGGCGCCGACGCGCTCACCAGTGGGCTTGAGGGCGCATGGACCGCGGAGCCGACGAAGTGGGACAACGGGTACCTGGACAACCTGTTCCGGTACGACTGGGAGCTGACGACGAGCCCGGCCGGCGCGAAGCAGTGGACTCCCAAGGACCCGTCGGCCCACGGCACTGTGCCCGATGCCCATGATCCGTCGAAGCGGCACGCACCCATGATGCTGACGACGGACCTCGCGCTGAAGCTGGATCCGGTCTACGGGCCGATCGCGAAGCGCTTCCACGAGAACCCGGACGAGCTCGCGATGGCGTTCGCCAAGGCGTGGTACAAGCTGCTGCACCGCGACATGGGGCCCATTTCACGCTACCTCGGCCCGTGGATTCCCGGGCCGCAACTGTGGCAGGACCCCGTCCCCGAGGTCGATCACGAACTGGTCGCGGACGAGGACATCGCCGCCCTCAAGGGCGGGATCCTCGCCTCGGGGCTGTCCGTCTCCCAGCTGGTCACCACCGCCTGGGCGTCGGCGGCGAGCTTCCGCGGCACCGACAAGCGGGGCGGCGCCAACGGGGCACGGATCCGCCTCGCGCCGCAACGGGACTGGGAGGTCAACGACCTTCCCCAGGTGACCGAGGCGGTGCAGGCCCTGGAGCAGATCCGCCAGGACTTCAACGGCTCGCAGACCGGCGGGAAGAAGGTGTCCCTCGCCGACCTGATCGTCCTGGGCGGCTGCGCGGCCGTCGAGCAGGCCGCGAAGAACGCCGGGCACGACATCACCGTCCCGTTCGCACCGGGGCGCACGGACGCCTCGCAGGAACAGACCGACGTGGAGTCGTTCGCCGTGCTCGAACCCAGGGCGGACGGGTTCCGCAACTACCTCCGGGCGGGGGAGAAGCTGTCGCCGGAGACGCTCCTGCTGGACCGCGCCAGCCTGTTGACGCTGACCGCTCCCGAGATGACGGTTCTGCTCGGCGGCATGCGGGTCCTCGACACCGGCTTCGCGGGATCCTCACATGGTGTCTTCACGCACCGGCCGGAGACGTTGACCAATGACTTCTTCGTCAACCTGCTCGACATGGGCACGGAGTGGAAGGCGTCGACCTCGGCCGAGAACGTGTTCGAAGGCCGGGACAGTGCCACGGGCGAGCCCAAGTGGACCGCCACCGCCGTCGACCTCATCTTCGGTTCGCACTCCCAGCTCCGAGCCGTCTCGGAGGTCTACGCGTCCCAGGACGCGGCGGAGAAGTTCGTGCGGGACTTCGTGGCAGCGTGGGACAAGGTGATGAACCTCGATCGGTTCGACCTGGCCTGAGTCCGATGCCCCGGTCGGCCACTCGTCGGCCGACCGGGACATCCTCGGGATCGGTTCACGGCGGTGACGAGCGGCACCGGCAGCCGGGCCGTCCGGGACGATCAGGTGCTCAGCGGGCGAGTCTCATACGTCCGCAGGCAGCGTCTGCTCACACCAGATGACCTTGCCGGTGGTGGTCTGCCGCGTACCCCAGCGCTGTGTGAGCTGTGCGACGAGCAGCAGACCCCGGCCGCCCTCGTCGAACACGCGGGCCCGGCGCAGGTGTGGTGCCGTGTTGCTGCCGTCGGTCACCTCGCAGATCAGCGCGCGGTCGCGAATCAGTCGCAGCCGGATCGGAGCGGCGCCGTACCGGACGGCGTTGGTGACGAGTTCGCTGACGATCAGTTCGGTGACGAACGCGCTGTCCTCCAAGCCCCATGCCGACAGTTGGCGGACGGCGGCCGTGCGGACCCCGGCCACCGCAGCGGGGTCGGCGGGCACGTCCCAGGTCGCGACCCGTTCGACGTCGAGGCGTTGGACACGGGCCAGCAGCAGGGCGGCGTCGTCGGCGGGGCGGTCTGGCAGCAGGGTGGCGACGACCTCGTCGCACAGGGCGTCCAGCGGGAGGTCCGGGGCCGTCAGCGCCTGCCGCAGCGCGTCGATCCCCGCGTCCATCCCACGCTGTCGGGACTCGACCAGGCCATTGGTGTAGAGGGCGAGCAGGCTCCCCTCGGGCAGTACCGTCTCCACCGCTTCGAAGGGCAGCCCACCCAGCCCGAGCGGGGGTCCGGCCGGCAGGTCCAGGACGGCGGCAGTGTGGTCCGGGCGGGCCACCGCGGGTGCCGGGTGTCCGGCGCGGGCGAGGCAGCAGCGACCCGAGACCGGGTCGTAGATGGCATACAGGCAGGTGGCGCCGACGTCTCCCGGGGCGGCCGACTCCCCGTCCGTCTCGGATTCGGCGGCCAGCCTGATGACGAGGTCGTCGAGGTGCGTGAGCAGCTCGTCAGGAGCCAGGTCGACATCGGCCAGGGTCCGTACCGCGGAGCGCAGTCGGCCCATCGTCGCGGATGCGTGGATGCCGTGTCCGACCACGTCACCGACGACGAGTGCGACGCGTGCGCCGGACAGCGGAATCACGTCGAACCAGTCGCCGCCCACCCCCAGCCGGGGATCGGCCGGCAGGTACCGGAAGGCCGCCTCCACGGCGGACTGCTCCGGCAGGCGCCTTGGCAGCAGGCTGTGCTGCAAGGTGAGAGCCGCCGTGCGCTCGCGGTGGAAGCGCCAGGCGTTGTCCAGACAGACAGCGGTCCGGGCGACCAGCTCCTCGGCGAGCGCCAGATCGTCGTTCTCGAACGGCTCGGGGTGCCGGGACCGGGCGAAATCCACCACTCCCAGCGTCGTGCCCCGGGCGATCAACGGCACCTCGATCCACGAGTGGAACCCGTATTCGCGCCCTTTGGCGAGACGCGCGGGGTCCGTCGCCAGCCATGCGTCGATGGCCGGATCCGCCACGCGGTGCAGCTCCGACCGCCCGGTTGTCAGGCAGCGCGCCTGCGGCGACTCCTCGGGGTAGAAGACGACGTCGCCCACCTCGACCAGAGCCTCCGGTGTGCCCTCCAGAACGGACTGGTGCGCCACCCGGCGCAACTCGGCGCCGGTGACCGGTCCCGGACGCAGCTCGCTTCCGGTCAGCAGGGGCTCCAACAGGTTCACGCTGACGAAGTCGGCGAGCCGGGGTACCGCCACGTCGGCCAGTTCCTCCGCCGTGCGCCCCAGGTCGAGGGTGCTGCCGATGCGCGTGCTGCCCTCGTTCAGCAGCTTCAGCCGCTCCCGGGCCTCCTCGGCCCGGCCGGCCAGCGCAGTCAGCTCCGTGGTGTCGCGCAGCGTCGCGACCCATCCGGCGGACCCGCCGTGAACAGCGGTGGGCCGGAGATTGACGGCAAGCAGACGACTCCCGGACGGATGCACCTCGTCGGTCACGGTGCGCCTCGTGCCCAGCAGCGCGGCCATTTCCGGGTCCAGGCCCAATGCGTCCAGGGGCAGTCCCTCCGCACTCGCGCGCATGCCGAGCAGCTGCCGGGCCTCGTCGTTGGCCAGCACCAGCCGCCGCTCCGCGTCCAGGATCAGCACGCCTTCACGGACCGAGTGCAGGACGGCGTCGTGGTGCTCGAACATCCGGGTCATCTCGACGGGTCCCAGGCCGTGCGTCTGACGCTGCAGCCGGCTGCTCACCAGCGCCGCCCCGCCCGCGGCGAGGACCAGCGAGCCCGCCGCGACGCCCACGAGGACCGGCAACTGACGGCTGACCGTGGCGCCGACATCCACGGTTTGCACGCCCGCGGTGACGATTCCGATCACCGTGCCCCGTGCGTCGGTGACGGGCACGAGGGCCCGGACCGCGCTCTGCGGCTCGCCCTTGAAGAGCTCGGTGAACGATTGGCCGGCCGCGGCCCGCCCGATGTCGCCCTGGGCGCGCCGGCCGATCAGACCCGGCTCGGGGTCGGTGTAGCGGACCCCGCTCTTGCTGAGCACGGAGAGGAAACCCACGCCGGATCCCTTCCGGGCGGCTTCTGCGAGCGGCTGGAGTGCCGCCGTGGGATCGGGCGACTGCAGCGCCTGCACGACGCCGGGGGAGTGCGCGAAGCCCTCCGCCACAGCGAGTGACCGGTGGCGGGCGTCGGTCTGGGCGTCGTTCGTGGTCTTGAGCACCAGGACCACCATCGCGGTGGCCGCGAGCAGGAAGAGCACCGTCAGCTGCCATACGAACGCCTGGCCTGCGACGCTCCGCAAGCTGAAGAGCGACGCCAGGTACGTCTTCCAGGACCGGCCGGCGGCGCGGCGCGACGCAGAGCCCACTTCTCCGGCGTCATGCCCATGGCCGGGGTTCCGGTGACCCCGCTGGTGGCCTCGGCGTCTGTCGGCCCACAGACGGCGCGGTGCGCGCCAGAGTGGGCGACCCAGTACCGAGCGCCAGCCGAACCTGCGCATATCACCATTTTCCATCACGCCCTGCTGGGGCGAATCATGACTGGGCGCGAGGAATGGGCCATGGACATGACCATGAGGAGCCGTGTCCTGGCCGGTGGGCCCGTCTACACGGCCCTCGGTGAGGGGGTGACGGTCGCCGAGCGCGGGGGCCAGGACTGCGGGACGAGGATGCCGAGGGCGTAGGCGCGAGCGACCAGCGCGCACCTGTTGGGGGCGCCCAGGAGGTCCCGGAGGCGGCTGAGGTGGTAGTCGACGGTCTGACGGGAGAGGTGCAGCGAGACGGCGATATCCGCGTTGCTGCGGCCGACCGCCAGCAGCGACAGGATGCGCTCCTGGCTTGCCGTCAGGTCGGGGTGGGACTCGTGGGCGATGCCCTGGTGGGTGACGACCGCCCAGACGCTGGTGGCGCGGGCCGTGCCCCGCCCCACCGTCGTCAGGTGCAGCCGGGCCCTGCGCTGCCGGCCGTGGGCGTCGACGAGCACGGCGGAGGTCTGGATCCGCCGGCTGCGGCGGACTATCAGATCGCGCCAGCCGCGCCACAGCCCGGCTGACTCCGAGGCGGGCGCCAGCACGCTGTCGGCCCGGCGGCCGACCAGGTCGGACAGCCGGATCTGCAGCAGTTCGGCGGCCGCCGCGCTCGCCTGCTGGATCCGGCCGCCCGCGGAGATCAGCGCGCACGGCAGCCCGCTGTGGTCGCGCAGCGCGCACAGGCTCTCCTCGGCCTCCCGCCGCTGGTGGAGCGCGCGGGTGTAGTCGCTGATGTCGACGTAGATGCCGGCCACACAGGTCTCGGTGCCCTCCTGCACGGGGAAGCGATGGCCGGCCGCCTGCCCGCTGCTGCCGTCCGGGCGGTGATAGGTGAGCGTGTGCCGCACCGGCTTCCCGCGGGTGAGCACGTCCTCGTCGAGGGCGAGGACCCGCGCCGCGTCGACGGGGGAGTCGACCTCCGCGACGTGTTTGCCGATCACATGCTCCGGTGTGGTGCCGTACAGGTGGGCGTAGGCGTGGTTGGCCCACAGGTAGCGACCGCCGGCGTCCCGGATGAAGGCCGCGGCGGGGGCGAGGTCGGCGAAGGCGTCGTAACGGCGGTCGGCGGCCGGGCCCGTGCCCACCTCCACGGCGAGCCCGCGGGAGCGGCCCTGCCGCGGCGTTCCGGGACGCCAGTGCACGTCGAAGAGCCGGCCGTCGAACCGCGCCTGCCGGTGGCCGACGCCGGAGGCGGACGGGCCGGGCGACTCCCGGCACACGGTGTCCAGGAAGCGCTGCGCGGTCCCCGTGTCACCGAACGCACCACCCCCGCTGTCGATCACCCGCAGTTCACCGTCGGCCTCCCACCAGGACACCGGAAGGCGTTCGAGCAGCGACTTCAGACCGGTCTCGTCCACAACGGCCCCTCTTTGGCGAAGAGTTCAACGAGTTCCACGGCGGCGCGCATGGTGCGCCACCGCCATGCGTATCCGGAGCTCCCCGGCCACATGCCCGCTTCTCGGCCGATCTGGAGGCACGGGCCCCGGCCGCCGGTCCGCTCTCCTCACCGCCATACAGCATCACGGATTCTTCACGGGCTGCCGGCGAACTCCACAACTCTGGCGTTTGCCTGAGTGCGTGAGGCCCTCAGAGCCCCATCGGGAGGCGTTCGGCTGGTTCTCTTGAAGTACGGCGCACGGACAGCGGATCCGGGCCCGTCGGCCGCCCCGGTCCACCGGTAGGTACGGCCCCACCCCACCTGCAGAGGAGTCGAATTCCAGTGAGTACGGTGCTGTTCGTGTATGCCAAGGGCGGTCCGCCCCTGGGGTATGCCCTGTCACGGGTCGCCGCGCGGTCGGCAGTGCACCTGCTGGCGCTCAGCACGCTTCCCCCCAGCGCGGCCCCGGTCGCCGAGCGGCTGTGCGCCTCGGTGCTAAGCCCCGCAGGGACCGAAGGGGACGATCTGGTGTCCTTGATCGTGTCCCGGGCCGAGGCCGTCGGCGCCGACGCGGTCGTGACCTTCTCCGAGTACGCGGTCGTCGCGGTCGCCGAGGCCTGTGTGAAACTCGGCCTCGCCGGGGCCGGCGGCTTCAGCGCGCTCGCGCGCGACAAGCGGCTGATGCGCCGCACCTGGATGCAGCGGGGCATCTCCCAGCCGCGGTTCCGTCCGGTGGCTGACGAGCAGGAACTCCGCGACGCGGCCGCCACGCTCCGCCTCCCCCTCTTGCTGAAGTCCGCCTGGAGCGCGGGTTCCACCGCACACCAGATCATCCGCTCCGCCGACGAGATATCGGCGGCGTGGGACCGGGCAGGCGCCGTGATGGCCGAATCCGCGGAGCTGGGCTACGCCGAGCTCCACGTGGCCGGAGCCGGCGGGGACTTCCTCGTCGAGGAGATCGTCCCCGGCACCGCCGACGGCTGGTTCGAGCAGAGCGGCTGGGGCGACTACGTCAGCGTCGAGGGCGTCGTCGCCGACGGCGAGTTCCGTCCGGTGTGCCTCAGTGGCCGGATGCCGACCGTGGCCCCTTTCACCGAGCGCGCCGGCATCACCCCCGTGCCGCTGCCGGACGACACCCAGCGGCGCATCGTGGCCCTCGCGCGCGACGCCGTCGACGCGCTGGGCCTGGAGAACTGCGGTACCCACACGGAGATCAAGCTCGGTGCGGACGGCCGGATGTGGGTGATCGAGACCGCCGCACGGTTCGGGGGCGCGATGACCGTCCCCCAGATCGAGGAGGTCTTCGGCCTGGACCTCATCGGCATGCTCGTCGACCAGTTGCTGGGACGGCCGGTCGAATGGCCCGCCCGCGCCCTCACTTCCCAGGACGCGTCCGGTGCGGCCGGCTCGCTCGTCGTACTCGCCGTCGACGCCGCCGGTGACGCCTGGCCGGACCGTCGCCTCTGGGACTTCCCGACGGTACGGGACGCGCTGCCGCTCAGCGCCGGCAGCCGGCTGACCGTGGTGGCCGAGAACTCGCTCCCCGACGGCGCTCCGGTACCGGTGTACGACCCGACCGCGGGCGCCAACACGATGGCAGCGCTCTGCCTGCTGTCCGCCACCGACCCCGGGACCGTGCTCCACGACTTCCAGGCCCTCGTGCACGCCCTGCCGAAGGTCCTTCCCCTCGCCGGCGCCACGGAGGCCCGCTCATGAACGCCACCCTCACCCCGCCGGCCGCCGCTGCACCTCCCGCCACCGATCGCACGGCCGTCGGCGAGCACCTCGCACTGCCGCTGTTCCGAAGCCTCTCCGGCTCCCTCGCCGGCCACCCGTACCTCAAGGTCGTGGTGGACCGCGCCGAGGACACCTGGCATCTGCTCGACACCGCCGTCCACCCCTTCCACGTCGACTACATAGCCACCCGCGTCCTCGGCATGGAACCGGCGGAACTGGACTCCTGCCTGGACGCCTTCAACGCCTCGGTCTACATGGCCCCCGACCGCCGCTTCCTGCTGGGAGTGCTCTCCTTGCACACCGACCAGGACACCGAGGGCCGCCGCCGGCCCTTCCTCGTCCTGGAGACGACCGAGGCCGACACGATGGACGGCCCCTTGCTGGAGGAGTTCTACTCCTTCGTCCGCCACCGGCTCGACGGCCGGCTGTCGCTGCTGCTGAAGCCGGCGAACCACGGTCAGGAGCACGCTCTCGCCGCCATCAGCGACGTCCGGGTGCCGCGGATCCTCAGCCACGAGCTCTTCGGCCACCGCACCCGCACACCGCTCAACCCCGGTGAAGCCGTCGGCCGGCTCCGCCACTTCCGTACCACCGAGGAGTACGCGGCTGTCGCCGGCCTGGTCGGCGGGTCCGACATCCTGGCCATGCCGTGCCTGCCGGACGATGTGCCGCGCGTCGCGGGCTTCATCAACACCGCGACGACCACACCGCTCTCGCACACCAACGTCCTCGCCGCCGGCTGGGGCATCCCCAACGCCATCGTCCGCGACCTGGACCGGCTCATCGAGAACGACAGCCTGGACGGCGGCTGGGTCCGCTACCGGGTGACCGAGGACGACATCAGCCTCGTCCCGCTCGCCCCGACGGCGGTGCCGACCGCACCGACCCCGCACCGCCGGCTGATCCGGCTGCGGACACCGCTGCTGGACGACCTGTCCGCACGTCCGCTGCACCGACTGCGCCTCACGGATCAGAACCGCTACGGCACCAAGGCGGCCAACCTCGGGGAGCTCCATCACGTCCTGCACGCCCGAACCGCCGACCTCACCGCCTTCCACGGGCAGCCGCGACCGCCCCGCCCCGACCTCTACCGGCATCTGGCCGCCCGCCTCGGCACCACGCACCCCGCCGACCCCGGCGAACTCCGCGCCGCGGCGGCCGACTTCGTGGCCGGGACCGTCGGCGCGCCGGACGGCACCGCCCTCCCCTTCGGCCTGCAGCACCGCTTCCTGCTCTCCTCCCCGGAACTGCGACAGGGCGTCCTCCGGCTCAAGGCGGCCCTCGACGACGGCGCTCCCGAGGCCGTGGAACCGCTCTGCCTGCGGCTGCAGCAACTCGTCCGCACCACGGCCCTCCCCGACGAGGTGGCCCGCGAAATCCTCCGGGCACTGCCCACCGGGCCGGCCGCCGGAAGCCGACTCGTGGTCCGCTCGTCCGCCAACGCCGAGGACCTGCCCGGCTTCTCCGCCGCGGGCGTCTACACCTCGGTCACCTCGGTGCACGGAGCGGACCACCTCCTCGACGCCGTACGCGAGGTGTGGGCCTCCCTGCTGTCGCCGCGCAGCGTCAGGCTCCGCCACCAGGCGGGCATCTCCCTCGACGACACCTACATGGGCGTGATCGTCCAGCCGTACCTGCCGGCCACCCTCGGCGGAGTACTGGTGACCTGCAACCCGACCAGGCGCTCGGACTTCCGCAACGTCTGCCTCAACTGCTCGCCCGGATCGCCCGAGGCCGTCGTCGACGGCACGGCGCAACCCCTGCAGTACCTCTACAACACGGTCGAGGGCGGTGGCCGCACCGTCGCGCTCGGGTCCTGCGGCAGTGACCTGCCCGCCGCAACGAGGGAGAGGCTGGCAGACCTGGCCCTGGCCGGCCGGCTGCTCCAGTCACACTTCAGCGCACCGGACGTGGACCGTCCGCTCGACATCGAGTGGCTGATGACCGATCAGGGCGCCTTCCACCTGGTCCAGATCCGCCCCTACGCCCGATGAACCGCCGCAGCGCACACCCGGGCACCACCGGCACGCCCCACCCTCCGACCCCCCGGGCCCGCCGGACCATCCGCCTGAACAACACCTTCCAGCTGCTGTTCAACCTCCTGTGGTGGATGCCGGTCTTCTACGCCTACCAACGGCAGGCGGGCCTCTCCGACGGACAGATCTTCGGCATCCAGAGCATCTACTACATCGCCTTCTGCCTGTTCGAGATCCCGACCGGACTGGTGGCCGACCGCATCGGGGCCCGCAACTGCCTGCGCGCCGGCGCCGTGGTGATGACCGCGGCGAACCTGGCGCCCCTCCTCGCCCCCACCTACACCGGCTTCCTGGCGCACTTCCTGGCGATCGCCGCCGGTCGCTCCCTGACCTCCGGCGCCGCCAGTGCCTACCTCTACGACAGCCTGCGCGCCCAGGGCGCGGGCGAGCACTATCTGAAAGCCGAGGGGCAGGCGAGGGCGTGGGGCCTGGGCGCGAAGGTGCTGTGCTGGCCGCTGGTAGGCCCCCTCATGAGCCTCGCGCACGGCGCACCGTACGCACTGAGCGCCGTCAGCGCCGCCGGCTCCCTCCTCTGCGCCATGGTCCTGCCGGGCCGGACCGCCCCCTCCCCGCACGCGGACGGCCCGCGCCGCCGGCCCGCGGCACTGCACGACGCCACCGCCGCGCTGCGCACCCTGCGCGCCACCCCGTGGCTCGCGCTGGTCATGGTGCAGGGAGTGGCGGTCTTCACCCTCTCCCGCATCTGCCAGGTCAACCTCTTCCAGCCCGTTCTGCTGGACCACGGCATCGGCGAAGGCTCGCACGGCGCGGTACTGGCCGCCATGACCGTCGCGGAGGCGGTGGCCTCGGCCCGCCCGCAGTGGCTCACCCCCCGGCTGCGACCGGCGTCATGGGTGACACTGCTCAGCCTCGCGATGGCCGCGACACTGGCAGGTCTCGCCCTCGGCGGCCCGTGGACCGTCCTCGTCCTGCTCTGCCTGTTCGCCGCCGTCTGCGGCTTCGTCTACCCGCTCCAGCGCAAGCTGGTGAACGACGCCATTCCCCACGGCGCGCCCCGTGCCACCCTGCTCTCCGTCGAGAGCATCGTCGACCGTGCCGTGTGCGCACTGGCGGCCGTGGCCACGGGCGCCTACCTCGCGGCAGGCCGACTGGACGCCCTGCTGTGGCACAGCGCGCTGCTGACCGCCGCCCTGATGACCGTCTGGCACCTGGCACTACGACGCTCCCGGCCCCGTGCCCACACCCGCCCGCCGCTCGCCTCGACCACAGCCCCCGTCCGCGAGCAGCCGACGACGAGGACGATCAGCAGAACGAAGGCGGCGAGGGCGGCGAATGTGCGCATGGTGTTGAACAGTTCCCAGCGCCGCAGGATCTCCCCGTGATCGGCCGGGGCCGAGGTGAGCGCCCACTGCTTGATCCGCCCGTTGATCGGCACGTTGCCGAACCGGGTTATGAGAAAGGACGCCAGGGCCAGGAGACCCGCCGCCCCCGCGAGCAGCCGGGCCCGGCCTGCCGTCAGGACGGCGAGCGTGAGGGAACTCAGGATCGACGCGCCCATCGCCGCCTGCATGCTGATGCCGTTCATCTTCATCAGTTCGGCGTGGAACGACAGCCGCATCTCAAGTGGTACCGCACGGAAGGTGGGGACGAGATTGACCGCGCCGTAGCCGAACGCACCGGCGAGGAGGCCGGTGCTCAGCAGGGCGAATCCATGGACGACTTTGATGCGCATGTGCGTCGGCTCCGGTGCAGGGGCGTGGGGCGGCTGAGTCGCCGTGGGATCGGCCCCGGCCCCGATAGGCGATGAACCGGAGCCGAGGCCGGCTTCAAGGGTCGCCGGGTACCCGCCGGAAGTCCAAGATCCTTCACTTCTGACATCCAGAACCATCCGTTCTCAAACCGCCGGCGACGGGTGCTCCCCTGCGACGGGGCGTCAGGCGGTCAGTCCGCCAACTCCCGTGCGTCTAACGGGAGCCGCCACGCATTGGGGCGGTGCACGGCGTCGAAACCCACCGGACAGCGCCTGATCCGCTATTCCTCCGGCAGCCGGCGGACCGCGCCCTTGCCCAGCGTGACCACGGCCCGGGGCCGCATGGGTCCCTCGCCGCGCCGGGAGAGCAGGACCACCTCCTCCACCACGGCCGACGATGCGCCGAGCCGGCCGGCGCACGCGGCGGCCAGTGGACGAGGATCGCGAGTGCGGCCGAGGGACAGATGCGGAGTGAAGCGATCGCCACGCCCACGGCAGAGCGGGAACCGCAGCCCCAGTGCCCGGTGCAGACGGGTCCACGGACCCAGGCCCGCCGCGGCCGGATCGAGCCACACCGTCGCGTAGTGCCGGTGCCGGAAGTACCGGACGCCGACCAGCCGCACCGTGAACGCCGCGCACTCCGCCGCGCCGGCGGAGAGCAGCGGCACCGCCTGTGCGAACTCCTCCTCCGGTACGAAGCCGAACAGTAGATTCACATGTGGCGGCCACCGCCGTACCTGCGGATCATGCTCCCAGCGGATCTCCTGGATCGCCGGCCACAGCTCCCGCGGCGGCAGCCAGGCCACCGCCGTCCGGGCCGTCGGCGCCACCTCGAGCACGTCCACCGGCTCCGCCCCGCCGAAATCCGGATTCCATCCCACCTTCCCATGGTCCGAGACGCGCCCGAATCGCACGAGTCGGCGCGCCGAGGCCATCGATGGTCCGCGGACCTACGGCCATCAGGACCCGCGCACCGTACTCTCGTCCGAGGGCGGCGCAGCAGGCGAGTTGGCCGACCGGACTTCCGATGTTCACCCGCGGGATCGTCGGTGATCGCCGTCGCGGCGGCGGGACTCGTCGTCCCAGGTGCCGTCGTCGAGCGGTACGGAGACTCCGCGGCCGCCGCTTCGACGGGCGCTGCCCCTCGGCCGATCGCCGGCTGGCGGCACGACCGGCTCGCCTCCGATGTCGACCTGTACCAGGGGAGGATCTCGGGCCGTCCCGGCGCGGACCACTGGACGGTCACGGTACGCACCGAAGGAGCTCGCCTCGCCACCGAGCAGCGAGCGGAGGCACTGGCGCGGCGTATACCGGGTGCCTCGGCCGGGATCGCCGCGTACGACGGGCAGCTGCAGAGCGCGGCGACCAACGGCCGGATCTCGTCGGTGCTGCGCGGCGACGGTCTGCGCCCGGAGTTCAACAAGCTCCGCACGGAACTCGGGGTCCGCGCGGGCGGCGCGTCCGCGATCGTGGACGGCGTACCAACCCGGCTACAGCGACGGACTCGGGCTCAGCGACGGGGCGGAGCTGATGAAGTCGCTCGGTGCGGTGCGCGCCATGGCCCTCGACGGAGGCGGTTCGGTGAGCACGATGGTGAACGGCAAGCTGATCAACTCACCGTCGGACGGCACTGAGCGAGCGGTGGGCGACGCCTTGCTGCTCACCCGCTGACGGCGAGCGCTGTCCAGGCTGACAGGCGGACCGACTGGCGGCCGCCATGCAGGTGTGCCGGTGAGCAGCCCCCGAAGGGTAGGTGGCTGCCGTCGCGCGTCGGGGCCAGTCATCCGCTGTGGTCGGCGGGTGCCGTCGCGGGGCCGAGTCATGGCCGCAGCCCCGGGCCACGGGGCGCGGTCACGTGAGTGCGCCCGCGCGTTGGACCGGCCGGCATCGCTCCACGCGTCCGGCGCGGATCGCGCAGGGACAACCGGCCCTGCCATTTGCCGCGAACGACGCGGCGCGGTCTCCCCGCCTGCGAGTCGGTCGTGCTCAGCCGAACAGCTGGGAACCGAGCGGGCGTTGCCGGTCGAAGCCGGGGAGGATCAGGAACGTCGCGCTGGCGGTTGTGGTGGTGAAGGGCAGCAGCGCGTCGGAGGTGTCCATGTGGGTGAGGGTGGCGGTGAAGGTCCGCAGGTCGTTCTGGAAGCTGATGAAGAGCAGGCCGGGGGCGGGATCGTCGGTGCCGTAGGAGCGGCGGAGCATGAGCCCGACCCCGACGACATTGGCGTGCGCTCTGCGCACGTGGGCGTCCGCGGGGACGAGGTAGCGCCCGTCGGGTGTCTTGGCTCCGAGTTGCGGGCCCGAGGCGGCGGTGCCGCCGGAGAGGGGTACGCCGCTGGCCCGGCGTCGCCCGAAGACCGCTTCCTGTTCGGCTACGGACAAGGCGGCGAACCGCGGCAGGTCGAGTTCCATGCGCCGCAGTACGGCAAGGGTGCCGCCGGCGACCGCAGGGGGCCCCGCCAGCCACAGGTCGCGTTGTTGTTCGGCGGCCGTGTGCGGGCCCACGATGCCATCGATGAAACCGAGCGGATTGCGTGGCACGGTAAGGCCGTTGCCGACGGACACGTTCGTACCGCGGCGTGCGGACTGGCGCCAGCGTTCGCGGATGCGGTCACCGGCCTGGTCCAGAAGCGCGGCGGCGACGACCGGTAAGAGCAGCGCGTCGCTGGCGCAGATCTGTATCAGCAGGTCTCCGCCGCGTGCTTGCGGGGCGATCCGCTCGCGGGAGAATCGCGGCAGGTCGGCCGAGCCGGGCAGCGAGGCGCCGGTCGTGCGCACCAGCCGGGGGCCCACGCCGACGGTCACGGTGAGGTCGCCCGGCGGCAGGCCCAGCAGCCGTGTGTCGGTCCCCGCTGTGAGCGTGCGGATGGCCTGGCCGAGTTCGGCCAGTAACGGGCCGGCAGCCACGGTGGCACCGAGGTCGGCCACCACGGCGAGCAGGTTGGGCTGGGCCGGCTGAGGGAGCGTGATGCCTGCCTGATGGCGGCCCGTCGCCGGAACCGGCATGGGCGTGGCGCCCGAGGCAGCGGTGTGCCGGCTTCGCCGGGCGGAGTCCGATGTGCACCCGGCGGTCAGACCGGCGGCCAGCATGGCGCCGGTGACATCGAGGAACGTGCGGCGTGACGGACGGTGATCGGCTCGGCGCATGGGGTGCAGAGTGCCACACCCGAATCGCGCACGCCGCTCAACCTCGCGATTCTGGCGTGGAATTGGGCGTCATGCCAGACTGGGATCATGCCTCGATTAACCCTTCGCGTGTTGGCGGCGGTAGTGGGCACGCTGACACTGGTGGCAGGCTGCGGCGGCGATGGCGGATCGGGCAAGGGCCGGCGTCCGGCCGGTGCGCAGGTGACGATCCGAGTACCTGCCGATGCCCCGACGATCGCGGATGCGGTGTCCTTGGCTCGGCCCGGTGACCTGGTGCTGGTCGCACCGGGCGTGTACCACGAGTCGGTGAGGATCGACACCGCGCGCATCACTCTCCGCGGTGTGTCCCGGGACAAGGTCGTCATCGACGGGCGGTTGCGGCAGCCGAACGGCGTCGTCGTCTCGGCGCCCGGGGTGGCCGTGGAGAACCTGACCGTGGAGAACAACACGCAGAACGGGGTCCTGGTCACCGGTTCGGCGAAGGTGGCCGCCGGCCTGCCGGGGGGAAGCGGCGGCTACGACACCGGCGACGAGCCCGTCACCTTCCTGAAGTCGTTCCTGGTCTCCCACGTGACCGCTACCCGCAACGGTCTGTACGGCATCTACGCGTTCTCCGCCCAGAACGGTGTCATCGAGCACTCGTACGCGTCGGGCGGCGCCGACTCGGGCATCTATGTCGGCCAGTGCAGGCCCTGCAACATCGTGGTGCGGGACAACGTCGCCGAACTCAACGCCGTCGGTTACGAAGGCACCAACGCCAGCGAGGACATGTACGTGGTCGGCAACCGCCTGGTCGGCAACCGGGTCGGACTGACCACCAACTCCGACCACCAGGAGAAACTGCTCCCGCAGAAGGGCTCCGTCATCGCGGGCAATCTGATCGCCGCCAACCAGCAGACGGCCACCCCGGAACAGGCCGACGGCGGGTGGGGCATCGGCGCCGGCATCGACGGCGGCAGCGAGAACCGGTTCGTCCGCAACCGCATCGCCGGCAACCGCAACGCCGGGCTGGTGATCACCGCGACCGCCGACCTACCTCCGGTCGGCAACCAGATCGTGCACAACACGTTCAGCGGCAACGGCGTCGACGTCGGCTGGACGTTCCCCACCGCCACGCGGGGACGGGGCAACTGCCTGCGGGGCAACGATCTGCGCACCACCGTGCCCGCCCGGCTCGCGACGACTGCGGCCTGCCCGCTTCCGGCCGGGTCGTCCTCGCCGGCCGGCACGTGGGCGGCGCCGTCGGCACCCGGTGGCATCCCGTTCACCGAGGTCGCGGCGCCTGCTCCGCAGCCGCAGTTCCCCGACGCCGCCACCGCGGGCGCCACCGCCGTCCCGCCCGTCCCGGCCCTGCCGAAGACGGCGGGCATCCGGCTGCCGCCGGCGTCCCTGCTCGCCGCGAACGCGCGGGTGCAGACGTCCTGAACAGCGGCTACCGGGTCGGGGCGGTTCCGCGTACCGGCTCGACCGGCACGTACTTGTGGGTGTCGAAATCGATGACTACCGGCTCCGGCTGTGAACCCACGCTGACGCGGACCCGGTACATGGTGCCGTCGGAGCCGATCCAGTAGCGCACATTGCCCGCCGTACCGGAGCGGTCAGGGGAGGACGGCCCGGTCATGACGTCCATCCAGCGCCCGTCCACCTGCTCCCGCCCCCACCACGCGGCGCCGTTCTGCGGCAGCAGTTCGGCGTTGTCCGGTCGGTCGCCACCGAGACCGAGCGCGATGGACAGGGAGGTGTCCAGCGCGCTGCCGGACGACAGCGGCGGACGGTCGTACCAGCCCGAACGGGGCGGCGACGCGGGTGCCTGCGCCGGGGCGTCCGTCATCGGACGGACGTGCACCGAGGTGGGCGTCCACTGGATCAGCCCGTCGCTGGACCTGGCGCGCCCGGTGCCGTGCACCACGCCGTAACCGACCTTGCGCCGGTAGTCGACGGACCCGGTGACGGTCAGCCCGCCGGCGGTGCCCGGCACGGTGATCGTCACCGCGCGGCCCTGCGCCTGGTAGTTACGGAATCGCGTGATCGCCAGCCGGCCCGCCTCATCCGTCGTCAGCGGGCGCGGACCGCCGGCGTCGGAGCCGCCGTCGGCGACCAGGAACGCGGCGGCCGTGGCGACCGCGACGGCCGCGATGCCGATGACCGCCGCGGCCCGACGCGGCCGCGGCCATCGGCGCCGGTCGGACGGACGCCTCGGTGGGGCTTGCCGAATTCTCACGCTCCGCACGCGGTTCGAGGGTGACACTCTCCGATTCATCCCTTCGATCACCACACCGTCCGGCCGCCGCGGGCTCGCGGCGGCACGCGGCAGCCTGGTGGCAGACGACGCCGAGGCCGGCCCTCCTGGACCGGCCGAGACGTGATCCGCCCGTCCGCGCCGTCCGGATCGCGGACGGGCAGATCACCGTTGTGCGGTTCGTTCAGTGTTGCCGGGCGCGACGATTCCGGGTCACGAACGCGATGACCAGGCCCGCACCCACCAGCAGACCGACGATGCCGATCATCTCCGCCACCCCGGGCGTACCGGTGTTCGCCAGCGAACCCCCGCCTCGACCGGCCGGGGCCGGGTGGTTGGCGGACGGCGCGGGCGACGGCGGAGTGGAGGCCGCGGGCGGCGTCGGAGTCGGTGTGGGAGTCGGTGTCGGTGTGGGAGTCGGTGTGGGAGTCGGTGTTTCCTTCGGGATGTACACCCCGGCGTCGATCGTGTGATCGACCCCGCCCGGCTTGTCCGGCGCCGTGACAGGCGCGTTGCCGTTGCACAACGGTCCGGTGGTCGGCGGGGTCACATTGGAGTCGTGCGCACGGTTGGCACCGGCCCGCGGGAGCGTGAACCTCAGCTCGCTCGCCGGGGGCTTCTCGGGCACCTGGCTGGTGTCCGCGGTGCACACGTCGAACTGCACCGTGTACTTCGCGCCAGGCGTGAGTTCGTACGCGGCGCCGACACCGCCGAAGTAGTACTCGCCGGCGGCATTGGTCCTGGTCGTGGCGACCTGTTTGCCGTCCGCGTCCAGCAGGTTGACCGTCGCCCCCGGCAGCAGCACGTGCCCCGGGTCCTGGATCCCGTTGTGGTCGCCGTCGAACCACACGACGTTGCCGATCTGGATCGGCGCGTTCGCCGCCGCGTACGCGATGTCACCGAGCCCGCCGGCCTTGCCGAACCCGCCTTGTTCCCGGCTGACGAACTGGAACCCGTTGGCGGTCGGGTTGTTGCCCGGGCCCTGACCGGTCGTGATGTCGTGGTAACCGGTCCCTGAGGTCGCGACGTTGACGACCGGGTCGAACTCCGTGCTGACGACCCACTGCTGCTGCGGGATATAGGCCACCGACCCCAGCGCGGTCTCCTGGTGCGCGTTGGCGTAGAAGTCGCCAGGGAAGTATTCGACGACATCGGCGGCCTGGCCGCCATTATTGGCGGGGGCGGCGTGGTTGGGGCAGCTCCCGGTGCCTTCCCACTGGTATTCACCGGTAGGGGTGGCGCAGACCATGGTGATGTCACCACCGGACATGCCGTTCTCCGCCGTGCCGTTCCCCGGGCGGGGGTCCAGCCCTCCCCAACTGAGCACGTCCATGAACCGGTCGCGGAAACCGAGGATCACCGAGCCGTCGCGGGCGAAGGCGAGGGAGGCCAACTCCGGCTGCGGATCGATGAAGACGTTGCCCGACTTCCGGTCGTCCCACGTGTCCAGGCTGGTGTTCCACGGATTCCAGTGGGTCGCCTTGTCGCCGGAACCGAAGACGCTGCCGCGTTCGGCCGTGAGCGGGTGGCTCAGCACCGTGGTGAACCGCTTGCCGTCGTAGGTGGAGACGAAGGCTTTCAGGTCCGCGCGCCGCTGTGTGCTCTCCGCGCTGCACACGCCGCCGACGTAGAGCGTGTTGTCGTGGATCTGGAGACCGAACGGTCGCCAGTCGTCGGGGCTCGCGCACCCCGGGTCCGGGATCGGGACCGTCGACTCGGGCGCCGCGGCGGTGGCCCCCGTCGCGCCGAAGCTCACCAGGCTGCGGGTCCGCAGGTTCACCGCGTACAGCGTGGAGCCGTCCTCCGACAGGGCCAGGCCGCCGATGCTCTCCTTGCCCGGTGCGTCGGTGAACCCGGGATCCTTGATCATGTTGGCGGTGTCGTGCCGCGTCACCGCGGCATCCGGCACCCGCGCGAAGAGCTCCGGCGCACCCGAGCCGTTGGCCGGCACCGTGTAGATCGCGCCCCCGCCCTGCGGCCCGTACGGGGCGTACCGGCGGGCGAACGCGCTCTGGAACAGCCGGGTCCGGTCCTTGTCGTACGCCAGCCCGTACGTCGTGCCCACCTGGGCCTGCGTGGCCAGCGTGGTCGGGCAGGCCACATCGGTGGGGCACGTGCCCCGGGTCTTCGTTCCGAACGCCACCAACGCCCGGTTGTCGGTCCCGTTGGCGCCGTTGTGGATCGGTACGAAGTACCGCGAGTCCGGCAGCGCGTAGTCGGCCGGGTCCCACACCCCCGTCACCACCGAGGCGTTCTTCCCACCCGACACATCCACGAACGACGTGAAGCTGTCGAAGTGGTTCCCCGCCGTCGACGCGGGCGCCGCCTGCAGATGGCCGCTGAACGGCGCCGGGATGCTGACGTCGACGCGGTACTGGCCGCCGCTCAGCACGGTCGACCGCGACACCACGACCTTTCCGGTGGCATCCGTGACGCCGGTGACAACGTGCCCAGCGGGGTCGGAGACCTCCACCTTCATGCCCCGCTGCGGCACGTTCATCGTCGCGTTGATCACGCCGGTGCCGAAGAAGTCGCGCAGCACCTCAACCGTCAGCGTGCCGTCGGCGGTCGAAGCGGCGGCCGGTCCAGTCGTCGCTCCCACGGTGCCGCCCGCCAGCAAAAGGACGGATAACGCGATGCGCGTCGGCGGCTCCGCAAGCCTCCTGGCTAACTGGCGCGAGTCTCTGCCGAGTCGGTTCATGGCATCACACTCCACACTTCTCATGTCGTGAAGACGAAGCACCCGCTACTCGCTACAGGTCCACTTCGTGACCGCAGGTGCGAACGCCGGTCGCGAACGTGACGGAAGAAAAAAGGGCCCACTGCTGTTGCGTGGACCGCTTCGTGGTGAATGCATGAGGATATTGCGGGAGTGGTAAGAGCCGCAGACCAGGAAAAGCCAACGCGCGTTCACGACCTTGGTCAGGGCCGCCCTGGGTTGCGTGTTTTTGCAGCTCAGTCACGGTGCCTTCGCCCCCCACCCCCGACCTCACCGACCGCCATCGCGAGCAGCGCGCGATAGCGTATCCGCTGAAGCCTGGCGTCACCAGCAGAACCCTTCGCATCCATCAGGATCCGCGATATTCTCCCAGCGCCCAAAGAATGGCGACCGGAAGAATGTGCGACAGCGGAGTGATGGTCGAATCTATTTTCGACGGTTCCGTGCGTCCGGATGACGCGTCTTCCGGGACGCGCTTGTCAAGGCGCTTGTCAACGTGCTTGTCAACGTGCTTGTCACGCAAGGGTGTTGCGTAGTCGAGATCGGTCCGGTTCGCCTGCTGCGCGATTGACGCGGCGTGATATTGATATGCGGATCCGGACAGCAGTCCGAGTCCGCGCACCCGGCCCTCCCGCGTCCTGGCCGACCGGGCGTAGTTTTCCCGCGCAAGCCCCTCGCGTGACCAAAGCAAGAGCCGACACCGGCTACCGCACGAGAGCCATCGACCACGGCGGCGCGAGCTGCCGCATACAGGCCCTTGAAACCCCTCAGGTGAATAGGAAGCGGAAGCGGAGGTGGACGTATCCGAAAACCGAGGGACGCCCGCCGGCCCCGGATGAGGCGGGCGGGCCGGCGACACGAGTGGGTGCTACGACGGATTGCGGAATCAACGCGCGCTCGCGGACCAGGACCGGAGTCGCGGCGCCGGAGGGTGCGGTGGCAGGCGGTACCAAGTCAGCGGCGGTCATGACGTCCCGGTGGGCAACGTGTCCGGGGGGTAGAACTGACGCACCCAACGGCGGTAGTGGCCGATGGCGCTCTCCTCAGGGGTGAGCCCGGGGTTTGGCTCGTACCGCTTCCAGTTCCAGATCCTGGCATCCTGGCGCATCTGGTGGGCTACGGTCTGCATGAGCGCTTGCGCCGCCACCGTGGACAAGGACATGGAGGCGGCCTTCCGGAGCCGGGAGGGATTCGCGCGCGACGCGGCCTCTGTCACGATGACTACGCGCAAGTGCGTCTGCCATGGCCCGACCGGGGTCGCCGTGAGCACTACGCCCAACGTCATTCCGACCTGGTGCAGCGTCACCTCCCCCGACGCCAGGCCAGGGCCGGACAGGACCACGCCCTGTTCCACGTTTATGGTCGCCAAGCGGACGGACAGCCTGATGTCCGCGCTGAAGGCTATACGCAGCAACGGCCCTTCATCTATCGGCGGGGTTACCTCACGAAGGGCAACGTTGTGCACGATCGGCTGATGCTGGTAGTCGACGAAGCTCTCCATGACCTCCTGGGGGTGCGAGGTCAGGAGCGTGCTCCAGGAGGCGGCGGGCGCGAACCTGTCATCAGGTAGCTCTGAAGGTTCCCAGGCAGGCGGTGCGGCGTCATGTCCGTGCCACACGTAGATGATCTTGCCCCGCTCGCGCACGGTGTACTGCGCCAGCGTCGTCCGGGGCGGCGCTCCGCCGGGGACCTTGACGCAGGATCCCTCGACGTCGAAGGCGTAGCGGTGGAACGGGCACACCAGATGCTCGCCCTCAACTGCCCCTCCGGCGCCGAGGTGGGCGCCCAGGTGGGGGCAGTGGGCATCCACGACCCGCAGGACGCCGCCCCTGGTGCGGTAGAGGACGACATCGCGGCCCATGAAGCGCCGGTTCACCACCGCGCCGGCCGGCACCTCGCGGGACAGCGCCAGGCAGAACCACCCCGACGGGTACGGCAGCGGAACCCGGTCTCCCTCTCCCATGGGTCGGTCGGTCCGCAACGGAACGGCTCCCGGCCGCACTCGATTTCGGAGCCTGGCCAGCGATTGCCTGTTCAAGGTCTTCCTCCTCGTCCCTTTGCTCACGGCCGCCACCTGAGCGGCCACTGCGCTGGTGGCGACTGGACCGCTCCTGACGGCGATCACCGCGCCGACCTGTCCCTGCAGTGTCAGCAGTCCTTGTCCAGCGGGGTGCACCCGGCGCAGGAAGCCAGGTGCGCTTCGGTCGGGAACCGCGTCATGTCCGAGCCGGTCTCTGCCAAGGCGTCCTGCGCGGCGCGGCGTCCCTGCCCGGCATCGAGGCCGTCGATCCGGCCTGGTGTTACCTCCAGCAGGGGCCGCGTGGCGCGCGGTGAAGGACTCGGCCCCCTCCAGCGCCTTGCGGAGCAGGCTGATCTTGCGGCAGGCCCCGGCGCCGGCCAACTCGGCCAGGGCCCGGGCGTCGTGCGCCTCCGGGCATCAGATGGCCCACGATGTCCCGCCGGTTATCCCGTGCAGGTCGACCACAGACGACAACTCGATCGCCGACACCGCTACGGTGCCGTGTTGTCCTGTGGCCGGTCTTCTTCCACGTTGGCCAGTGGGACCGTGGGTCTTGCCAACGCTCGCGTGGCCGCTACCACCAGCGCCGGTGACAGCCGTGCGCACGCCTCGGTCACCTCTGAGAAGAGGGCGGCGCTGTCGAGGTCGCCGGGGGCCGGCCGTGGTCGGCGTGGCCGGGATGTCTGCCAGCGGCGGGTCGCCCCAGGTGTCGAGGGCGCGCCGGGAAAGCCGGGCGGCGCCGTCGACGCCGCCCAACAGCTGGGCCGCCCGCACCTGCTGGGCCAGACTCTGGAGGCGATGCAGGTCCGGCACGTCACCCCACAACGCGTGAGCAAGAAGTTTTTTACTAAAGCGGCGCTCGCCATTACGTAAGCGGAACAAGGTGCTCCGCTGGCGGGGTCTCATAATTGCCAAGGGATCGCTGTTCGCAAAGCGCACCGTAACTGGCCCCCTGATTGCGAACTGCACTTCGGCCCCCCGTCTGAGTAGCAGTTCCCGCCAACATGAGGCCATGAAGCCATGAAGCGTCTCGGCTCCCGACGCACGATGCTATTCGATCATTATTTTGGCGGTTGCCGTCAAGACCCTACGGTCCGCTCATCAAGGCGGAGATGAACGTGTGGAGTTCCTGGGTGATCGAGATCATGTCGCCGGCGCCGGCCAGTAGGGAGAGGTCCTGGCGGATGACGTCGATCGTCTCCCACTGGGCGGCGTGCTGGTGGCGGCAGTTCGGCGTGCTGGCAGCGGCAGTAGCCGTGGCGTGCGGTGCGGGTGTCTCCGTTCGGTTGCCCGGCGCCACGGTGCCCGGCACCCCGAGCGGCTGCAGGGTCCGCCGCTGCTTCTCCTCGGCGAAGGAGTCGCGGCCGGTGACCTTCTCGAACTGGTCGTCCACCCAGGCTTTGCCCATGACGGGGATCCCTGCAGTTCCGGGCGGTCTGCTCGACAGCGCCCTTCGGAGCTGCCTCACTGTCCGCGGCGGCGGGCCTGGGCGCGGCGGCCACGGAGTTGAGCACGATCGTGTCTGTGGATGCCTTGCGCGTGCCTTGGGGGAGTGGCATCTAGCTGCCACACCGGTAGACCGGGGCGCGGGAACTTCTACGGTAGGCGCCGAGGCAGCCTCGAGGGAGGTTCCATGGACCAGTTCAACGGTGAACCGAAGGTGAACCGGAAACCGCGCTCAATGACGAATTTGTGCTGCTGGCATTGGGACCCCCGCTTCGGGTCCACTCGTGCGACGGTCGCATGGGGCGCACATCGATTTAGCTGCTCGGCGCGGGCCTGATACGGCAGCAGCGTATCCGGCTACGGTTTCCCACCGGGGCGAGATCACAGTGAACATGGCTGTGGCCCGGGGTGATTCCGTCCGAGCGAGTGGAACGGTACTCTCCCGCCGTGATCTGCACCGTCGCCTTTCGTATGCGCATTGGCGTGAGGCGACTTTTTTGAGAGCCCTGAAAGTGAGCAAGGCGACGTTCTGGAAACTGAACCGGCCAGACGGTACGAATTCTGGTAGTCTGACTGCCGCGAAAGGCGCTCATTTACGTCGCAACACTCAATCACTCATTATCGGCCCTCTTTTCAGATGGGCCTGAATGTGACTTGACGCACCTGGGGGGAATCGCATGCGCAACGTGCTTGCACGCAAGAGGACCACCGCAGATCCCAGCGAGACCGTTCCTGTAGCACCTGGAGGCCTCCCGGTCGTGGGTCATGCGGTGAAGGCACTCCGTGACCCAAGGGGATTCCTGCGTTCGCTGCCCGCGGACGGCGACATGATGCGCGTCAACGTCGGCCCGCTCAAGGCGGTGATGGTCTGTGACCCGGAGCTGATCTCACAGATATATCTCAACGATCGCACCTACGACAAGGGCGGCCTGCTGTTCGACAAGGCCAGGGAGGTATTCGGCGACGGTCTGGTGACCTGCCCGCATGCCATGCACCGACGGGAGCGCCGGCTGGTTCAGCCCGCGTTCCACCGCAGTCGGCTTCCCGGCTACGCCCGGGCCATGACCGAGGGGACAATCCTGCGGACCAGCCCGTGGCGTGATGGCCAGGTCCTGGATATGCCGGCGGAAATGCTCAGCCTGACGATGCACAACATGTTGCAGGCGATGCTCGGCGGGATGGTCTCCCCAGAGGACCTGCGTCAGACGGTCAGCGACGCCATCGAGGTGCTACACGCGACGTACCGGCAGACATTCAGCCCAGCGTTGCTGAACCGGATTCCGACCCCCGGCAACCGGCGCTATCAGCGGGCTGTGGCCGGACTCCATAACACCGTGACCGACATTATCGCCAAGGCCCAGGTGGACCCGGAGGACCGCGGGGATCTGCTCTCGGCACTCCTGACAGCCCGCGATCCGGGCAACCCCGATGACCCGGCCGACGGCAGCCACAGCGAGCGGCTGAGCAGCGCCGAACTCCGCAACGAGGTCCTGACCTTCCTGGTGGCAGGTTCGGAGACAACGGCGATTGCCTTGTCATGGGCGCTGTACCTCATCGCCTGCAATCCGGATATCGAGGAGCGGCTGTGGGCCGAGACCGATCGCGTCCTGGACGGCAGGCCGGTTTCCCTCGACCACGTGCCCGACCTGAAAATTGCTAACCAGATCATCACCGAGACGCTGCGGCTGTACCCGCCGGCCGGGATGCTTTGGACCAGGCTCGTCACGGCAAACACCCGCCTGGGCGGCTACGACATCCCGGCCGGGACGACCATCGCGTACAGCTCTTATGCTGTGCACCGCCAAGCGCGCTACTACACGGACCCCGACGTCTTCAATCCTGACCGCTGGGACGCCGAAATGCTGCGTTCCGTGCCGCGCAATAAGACCTATCTCCCCTTTGGCGGCGGTGCACGCAAATGCATCGGCGACCAGTTCGCCATCACCGAGGCTGTGCTGGCGCTTACGGAAATCGCCTCCCGCTGGCGCGTGGAAACCATTCCCGGACAGAAGCCTCCGGCTATCACTCCCTCAATGGGGCCACGTCATCTCAAGATGCGCCTGAGTGCCAGGACCGCATCAGAGCGCAAATCATAACGCGAGCGCACGGATCCATTCGAGATGGTGCGGCAGGTTCTGCCGCCCAGGGCGATCGGCGAGCCGATCTCGCAGGTCGCCCGTGCCCTGGAGTGGGGAAGCCTCCAGGGTTTCCGTGGAATTCCGACCCATTTCCGGCAACGCGGCGGTGTTCCTTTTACGTGACGCGCCAGAAGGCCCGCTAGGACATTGCGTGGTGGATCGGGCTCCGCTGAAGCCGGATCGTCCTTACTCTTTATCGGTTACTGGTCCCCGAATGGGGGCCAGTATGAGTATCTGAGAATTACAGGCAGCCGCGTAAATCACTACAGGCTCCGCTGTCCGGAAACGCGAGCGGTCACGCATATGAAAAACGCGGGCGGTCACGCGTGTGGAAAAAATATGTGAAAGGCAGGCGCAGTGATGGTGAATCAGGAGCGAGGCGACATGAGTGGTGCGAAGACCTCCGAGGGGTCGGGGGAGCCTGTTGCGGTAATTGGGGTGGGGCTCCGTCTCCCGGGGGGAATCACCACCCTGGACGGGTTGTGGGAGGCCTTGGCCGGCGACCAGGACCTTGTGACGTCGGTACCCGGCGACCGGTTCAGTACCGATGATTTTGTTGTAAGTGATGGTGGGGTAAGACCAGGGAAGGCGTATACCGGCGCGGCCGGGATCTTCGGGGACGTGTGGGGGTTCGACCCGGAGTATTTCGGTATTTCGCCGAAGGAGGCCGGCCAGATCGATCCGCAGCAACGGTTGCTGCTGGAGTGCGCGGTGGAGGCCTTCGATGACGGGGGCGTGGATCCGCGGCTGCTGGCGGGTTCGGACGTTGCGGTCGTGATGGGGCTGACCGTTCAGGACTACTGGGGTCTGCTGACCCGGCGTCCCGGGGTGATGAATTCGTTCGCCCCCACCGGTACGGGGGCGTTCAGTGCGGCGAACCGCATGTCGTACCTATTTGATTTCCATGGGCCGTCCCACACGGTGGACACGGCGTGTTCGTCGTCCTTGACGGCACTGCATCTGGCGGCCGAGACGGTCCGTTCGGGCCGTTGCGAGGCTGCGTTGGCCGGCGGGGTGAATCTGGTGCTCGGCCCGGGCGGGCACGTCATCTCCAGCCAGGCGTCGATGCTCTCCCCGACGGGGCGTTGCCACTCGTTTTCGCAGGACGCCGACGGCTTCGTCCGGTCGGAGGGCGCCGGCGTGGTGCTCCTGAAGACGCTGAGCCGCGCGCTGGCTGATGGTGACCGGGTGCACGCGGTGATCAGGTCCTCGGTGGTCAATTCCGACGGGCGGACTCTGGGAATGTCCATGCCGGGTGCGGATGCGCAGGCGGCGATGCTGGAGCGTGCGTACGCCGAGGCTGGTGTGCGCGCTGACCAGGTGTCATACGTGGAGGCTCACGGGACGGGGACGGCGGCGGGCGACCCGACGGAGTGCGAGGCTTTGGGCCGGGTTCTGGGGCGGCGGCGCGGGGGGAAGCCGTTGCCGATCGGGTCGGTGAAGTCGAATCTGGGTCACCTGGAAGCGGCGGCCGGCATGGCGGGACTGTTCAAGGCCATGCTGGTCCTGCGCGAGCAGCGGGTGCCCGCTACCTTGCATGCGGAACCGTTGAACCAGGCGATCGATTTCGACGGGCTGGGGCTGGACCCGGTGACGGCGATGAAGCCGCTGGACGACGGGGCCGGCGCGCGGCGTATCGCCGGGGTCAACTCGTTCGGTATCGGCGGCTCGAACGCGCACGTGGTGCTGGAGTTGCCGGACGCGCCGCCGGCCCCGGGCGCCATCGAGGACGGGGCTGCGGGAACTGAGGGCAGGCAGCCGGGTGTCGCTGTGCCGGTGGTGGTCACCGGCCGGACGGAGTCGGCGTTGCGGGAGTCGGCGCTGGCGATGGCCTCCTACCTGGAAGGCCTCGACGATTCCGCCCTGGTGGACGTCGGGTTCACCACGGCGCGGCGTCGCGAGCGCCGTGAGTTGAGCACGGCCGTGCTGGCCTCCAGCGGCGCGGCGGCCGCGCAAGCACTGCGGGAGACGGCGGAAAAGGGCGCGTCGGATGAGGCGGCATCGGCCGCCAGCATGGCCCGGGGACGTGTCGGGTTCGTTTTCAGCGGTAACGGCACCCAGTGGCCGAGGATGGGTGCGGAGTTGCTGGGGCAGGACGCTGCCTTCACCGCCGAGGTCCGGGCTGTCAGCCGCGAACTGGAACCGCTGCTGGGCTGGTCGGTCGAGGCGGAAATGGCGACGCCGGACACCGGGCGGTGGGCGCTGACAGAGGTGGCGCAGCCGATGCTGTTCGCCCTGCAGGCCGGATTGGTCATGTCGCTGCGCGAGCGGGGGGTGCGACCCCACGGGATCGTCGGCCATAGCGTCGGTGAGGTCGCGGCCGCCTACTGCGCCGGGATTTTGGATCGTCCCCAGGCATGTCGCGTGATCGCGCACCGTAGCCTCGCGCAGGCGTCCACCTTCGGGAGCGGGCGGATGGCGGCGTTGGCGCTGTCGCCTGCGCAGGCTCAGCAGTTGCTCGATGAGATGGGGGCGAGCGACCGTGTGGTGATCGCGGCGGTGAACTCCGCCAATGACGTCACCCTGGCCGGGGACAGCCAGACACTGGAGGCTGTTGAGGAGCGCTGTGTCAGCGACAGTGTGTCCTTCCGGTTCCTGCGCTTGGACTACCCCTTCCACAGCCCGGCCATGGATGCTGTCCGCGGCCCGCTGCTGGACGGCCTCGGAGAGCTTGAGGTTGGTCAGGGCGGGATCCCGATGGTCTCCACCGTCACCGGCCGCGCGCTCGCAGATCACGAGATGGACGCCGACTACTGGTGGCGCAACGTGCGTGAACCGGTCCAGTTCGCCGAGGCGGTCGCGGCGCTCATCGGTGAGGAGCACGGCTGTGACGTCCTGGTCGAAGTCGGCCCTCACCCGGCGCTCAGCGGCTACCTGCGCCGCATCGCCGTCGATGAGGGAGCGTCGGTGGAGGTGGCGTCGACGCTGACCCGGATCAACGCGGGCCCTCAGGCGCTGAGCGGCACCGTGCTGCACGCGGTCGCGGCCGGGGCGCAGCTGGACTGGGATCGGTTCTTCCCCCAGGGCGGTCGCGTCGTGGATGTCCCGGCCTACTCGTGGCAGCGCCAGCGCTATCAGTTGGGAGACCCCTCGTGGTGGTCCGACCACGAGATGGCGCCGGCGACGCAACCGGCTCCGTCGAATCCGCTGCTGGGCCGGCGCCTGCTCGCGGGCGACCCGACGTGGGGGCGGGAGCAGGGCGCGGCCTGGATCGCTGATCACAAGATCGGCGACGCTGTCGTCATGCCTGGCACGGGCTTTCTCGACATGGCGCTGTCGGCGGCCCGCGAGGTGTCCGGCGGACCCGTGGAACTGCTCGACGTATCCCTGGCCAGGTCGCTGGTCCTGCCCAGCGATCCCGGATCGGCTCCGGTACGCACCACCACCACCGTCCGTCCCGATGGGACCTTCGTCGTCGCCGGACACACTGGTGCGGACATCGAGGCCGTCCAGCACGTGACCGGGCGGTGGCGCGGCCTGGCCGATGTCAGGCCTGCCCCGGTCGACGTGGCTGCTCTCGCCGGCCGCATCAGCGAACCCGTGGACACGTCCGACCACTACCGGGCCTGCGCCGCGGTATCGCTCAACTACGGGCCGGCATTCCGTACGCTGGCAACGCTGACCGTTGAGGACAGCGAAGGGCTGGCGAGGCTTCACACGGATCAGTTCGCCGGCGCTGAGCATCAGGCCCGTGTCGTGCTCCTCGACGGCTGCCTCCAGGCGATGCTGCCGCTGTCCGCTCATGTCGTCTCCGGCTCCGCGCAACGTTACGTTCCGCACCTCCCGGTGTCGGTGGGAAGCGTCCGCGTCTGGGGTCCCCTGCCCGCCACCGTCATGGCGTACATGCGGCTGACGTCCGTTACCGAGACCGGCCTCATGGCTGACATCACCGTCTGTGACACCGACGGAACGGTTCTGCTCGACCTGGGCGACGTATACGCGCGGCGCATCGAGAACAGCGGTTCTCCTGCGCCCGAGCTCTACAACGAGGTGCTCAGGGCACGCCCGCGGATGACCGCGCTGCCCGGCACCCCCTGTCCGCTCCCTCCGCCCTCACGCGTCATCGATGAGTGCGGCCCGGTCGTCACCCGGCTCGACGACGCCTTCCGGGACCGTGGCTACGACGGCCACATGGAAAGGGCTCGGGAGCTGAGCGCGCACTACATGGCGGCTGCGGTGAGCAGCATCCTGGAGTCCGCGGTGGCACGAGGTGCGATCAAGGTCGGTGGACAGGCCTTCAGCCTCGACGACCTGAGGAGTGCCGGCGTCAGGGAGAGCCTGTGCCCGTTGGTGGAGATGATGTTGGCGATCGCCGTCCGGCACGGGCTGCTGACCGCTCGTGCCGACGGGGGCTGGTCCCAGAGCGGAACACCGGCGCCTGAGGAGCTTTTGCAGGCCAGGCTGAACGAATTCCCGGAGCTCATCGTGATGTGGCAGGCCGCTGCGTGGGTCGGGCGCAGCCTGCCCAGCGTCCTCACTGGTGAGATGGAGGGGCTGGAGGTGCTGTTCGGCGAATCCGGTCCCATCGCGGCGCAGGTGTACAACCACGATCCAGGGCTCACGTACCTGTCCGACACCGCCGTGGCATACATCCGCGCCGCCCTCGCCGACTGGCCGGCCGACCGGCCATTGCGGATTCTGGAGATCGGCGCCGGCACCGGGGGCTTCACCGCTCGCATCCTGCCCCAACTGCCGCCCGAGCGTACGCACTACGTGTACACCGACGTCTCCTCGGCGTTCTTCCCCAAGGCCGAGGCCCGGTTCGCCGCCTTCAACTTCCTCGAGTACCACGCCCTCGACCTGAGCGCTGATCCCATCGAGCAAGGGTTCGTAGCGGGATCCTTCGATCTCGTCGTCGCGAGCAATGCCCTGCACACGACGACCGACATCACTCAGGGGCTGCGCAACGCCGCCACGCTCCTGGACGACAACGGTCAGCTCGTCGCCCTTGAACTGCACACCAATTCCTACGTCGCGACATTGTTCGGCATACTGGACTCCTTCTGGGATTCCACCGACACCGATCTGCGGCCGACCGGCGCGGCGCTGACCCGCGACCAGTGGACGTCGGTGCTGGCGCAAGCAGGGTTTTCCACCAGCGCATTCATGAGCGCACAGCCGGAACACGAGGGCATTCCCGCCTCGGTGATCGCGGCGGTCCGCGCCACGGGCGCTGAACCTGACAGCACGCCGCGGGACCAGGACGCAGACGGCGCAACCGCCCCGTGCCTGCTGATCACTGAGAGCGGGGACGGCTCCGCCGACGGCCTGGGCGACTTCGTGGCAGCCGCCCTGACCGCCACGGGAGCACGCGAGGTGGTGCTCTCGGAGCTCCAGCCGCAGACGGACTGGGCGGCTCTGCTGCCGGCCGCGGGCCCGGTCGACATCGTCTTGATCGCCGACGACACCGAGCAGACGACAGTCGAGCAGACGACGGCGCGTGCTGCCCAAGCCTGCGCGCAGCTGAGTGCCCTGGCAGCCGCCTGTGCGCAAGCCGGCGGAGATCTTCAGCCCACCCTGTGGCTGGTCGCGGGCACGACTGCCGACAGCCTGGACGCCCCGATGACACACACCGGCGCGGCCCTATGGGGTGCCACCCGCACTCTGGCCAACGAACAGGCGCTGCTGACCGTCCGCAGGATCCGGGTCGTCAGCGGGACCGCGGAGTCGGCACAGCAGGCGGCCGGCCACGTCGCGTACGAGATCACCCACCCCGATGCCGAAGACGAATGCGTGATCACTCCTCGTGGGCGCTTCGCCGTGCGGGTGCAGGCGCTGCCGGAAACCCGGCAGACACGCGCCCACGGCGCCACTGAGCAGTTCGCGCTCGCCGTCCACGGCGAAGCAGGCACCCCCCACAGGCTTGTCTGGCAGGACAGCAGCGTCCCCGCCCCAGGGCCGGGTGAGATCACCGTCCGCGTGCAGGCCGCGGCCCTCAACGGCCGTGACGCTCTCTTCGCCACAGGGCGCCTGCTCCCGCCCCGTGGCGCACGTCCGGGCGACGTCCACCTCGGCTGCGAAGGCGCGGGGATCGTGACCGCCGTCGGAGACGACGTCACCGACATCCTCCCGGGAGACCGGGTTGCCGGGATCACGCACGGCGGATGGCTGGCCTCGCACATCAACCTGCGCGCCGACCGGGTGGTGAAGCTCCCCGAGCAGGTCACCTTCGCCGCAGCGGCAAGCCTTCTCATAGCTCAGCTGACCACGCACCACGTCCTGGGACACCTGGCCGGTTTGGGCCCTGGCGACAGCGTTCTCATCCTGGGTGGATCTGACGGGACAGGGCTGGCGGCCATAGATTTCGCCCGGCGCGCCGGGAGCCGCGTCATCGTCGGCGCCCCCACGCCGGCTCTGCGGGCCCTGCTGCATCTTCCGGGGATCGACCATGTGGTGGACTCGGGCGCTCCCGGCTTCGCCGAGGAGGTCCGGCACGTTGCCCAAGGCGGCGTCGATGTCGTACTCAATCTCAGCTCCATCACTGCGGACCTGCGCCAGCGTGCGCTGGACCTCCTGGCGCCAGGGGGGCATTTCTTCGACGTCGGACCGCTCGTCGCGGCATCACCGACGCTGCACATGCCGCCCCTGGACCGCGACGCCACCGTTCACGCCATCGATGTCGTCGGTTGGTTCGAGGAACCCTCACTCACGGTCGATCGCTGCCTGCACGACCTGCAGAAGGTGATCGACAGCGGCGAATACCGCCCGGTGCCCCACATGGTCTACGCGGCCGACAAGATCTACGAAGCCATGGACGGCGTCCTGGCCGGTCAGGAGGCCGGGAAGACCGTCATCGTCCTCGACGACGGGGTCCCTCTGGATCGCGCCCCCGAGGCGCCAGTGCTGGATCCCACGGCAACCTATCTGGTCGTCGGAGGCCTTGACGGCTTCGGAGCCGAGACCGCCCGGCACCTGGTCCGCCGGGGAGCGCGTCACCTCACGCTCGTCAGCCGACGTGGCACCGCACGCAACCCCAACGCCGCCGCCCTGGTCAGCAGCTTGAACGACCAGGGAGTCCAGGTGGACGCGCGCGCTGTCGACATCTCCGACCCGAAAACCGTCGACCAGCTCTTCCGTGACCTCGACGCAAGTGGACGCCGGCTCGCCGGGGTGATCCACGCTGCCATGGTCCTCGACGACGACGAGGTCACCGACCTGTCCGTCGAGCGTTACCTCACCGTCCTGAACCCCAAACTCACCGGAGCGCTTCTCCTCGACTCCCACACCCGCCAACGCGACGTCGACTTCTTCGCCATGTACTCATCGTTCGCCGCGTTGCTGGGCAACAGGAGGCAAGCCTCGTACGCCGCCGCCAGCCTCACCCTGGAAAACATCGCACGTCAGCGCAAGCGCGACGGCCTGCCCGCCTCCGTCCTGCAGCTGGGCGCCATCTCCGACGCCGGTTACGTGCTCCGCACCGGAATCACGTCGGTGATGAGCGATTACGGCATCCTTCCCATGACCTCGTCCCAAGCACTGGACCGCCTCGACACGCTGCTTCTCCACCCGGACACCACGGTCACCGCGGTCGTCGCCGAATCCCAGGGTCGTGAGCAGGCGCTCATGGCCTTCCTCCCCACTGTGACCGCACCCCGCACGGCCACGCTGGTCCACACGCCGGATGCCGGCGCTGACGACAGCCTCTTGCCGCGCCTGCGGGCCGCTGCCACCGCAGAGGAAGCCCGCCCGATACTGCTCGAGGCCCTCACCGCCTGGCTGGCCTCGGGTCTCCACACCACACCCGATCGCGTCGACGTCAGCCGCCGCATCGATCAACTCGGCGCCGACTCCCTCACCGCCACCGAACTCATCGGCCACATTCGCCGCCACACCGGTTGTGCGATCCCCGCGCCCGAAGTCATGACCGCACCTCTCACCAGCATCGCCGCCACCGTCCTCCACCAACTACGGCCCGAGAGCCAGTCCTGACAAACCCCGCATCAGGGTGCGTTAGCAATGGCCGCGACCCAGCAAGTCGTCAAAGCCAGTAGCTGAACCGCATGCCAGTTATCAGAAAACGGATTCGGCAGTGAGGCTGCCGAATCCGTTTTCTGAATAACCTGGTGGAAGCAGCCCCTACCCCTATTGGCTACGAACGGGCAGATATCCCCGGGAGAGAACAGATGCCGCTCACAACAGCCCTCGCTTTTCCGCCGTTCAGCAATCCTTACCCTCCGGGGATCCTGCGCACGCTGGCTCACACGAACGCGAGCGTGGCCACTGCCCTTGAGATAACGGACCAGAAACTCGCGGAACTCGGCCAGCCATCCGTAACAGGGCGACTCACCGGCGAAGATTCTGGACCAGCCCCCAACCTGGAATCGGAATACGTCTATAACCTGGTTGCGGCGACGCTCGTCCCGTACTCCGTATATGCGTCACTGGATCTGAAAGTTCAGCCATCTATCCTTCTTGGGCATGGCGCAGGCTTCAACGTCGGCAGTGCGATCACGGACCTCATGTCCGTGGAAGAAACAATCGACGTTCTCATCACGGGCTTCCTCGAAGCCAACAGGCTTTCACTGCGGGGTGGAATGCTCGCCCTTGCCGTAAACCAGCAGACCGCTCGGGCGATGTGTCGGCAGATCTCGGAAGACGGCCTCCACGTCGGCATGATCAATACCCCGAATCAAACGGTTGTGTGCGGCCGATTCGACGACCTGGACCTTCTGGAGAGTCACGCAGAAAGCAAAGGAATCTCCTGTAGGCGTCTCGCTGCCCTCCTCCCCATCCACACCCCTCTGTTCAGGCCGGCAGCCCTCCAGGCGATCCTTCGGCAAGAAGAACGAACCGTGGAGCCCGTACTGCCCCCGCTGTACTTCACTACCGAATGCCGACCCATCGTCGAATCGGACACGGTCAGAAACGCGTCGCTCGCCATCTGGACCAAACCCGCGAACCTGATCGAATCCATCACGGACCTTCAAGAGAACTTCGGTATCAACCACTTCATCGAAGTCAACACCACCCCGACACTCACGCCAATGATCATCCAAAACGCGCTCCCGGGCACACGAGTCGACGGCCCGCCACCCGGAATAACGGATGCCGCAGACGTACTCCCATTCCTCAACGGCGCTTACTGACCTCGATCTCGCATGACGGCTCGCCAGTCTCTCTGGCGAGCCGTTTCTGTGTTCGTGCGGAGTGTTTTCCGGGTGGTGGGCATGGCGGTGGCCCGGCCGTCGCGCCGGGTGCGCGCCGGGTTCCACGGCTCCGGTGGTAGGTGCGTGCCGAGTACGAGAGACGTGACAACGGACGGCGCCCTCACCGCAGTTGCCGGCTCGGTCCGCCCCGGCCCGACCACTCGGTCGCGGACCTTTCTCCCAGAGCCGACGCCGTACATGTGACGTGCCTCACCACCGCAACGGCTACGCGGCAACGAGCTGCTGTATCTCCATAGTTGATAGCCTGCGGCTATCGAGACCAGTCCGATCCGAGATTGGATGGCGGCTTGCTCCGGGACATAGAGTCCTGTACATGACCACCCAATCCGCATTAACGGCTCTGCCGTGTCCGGCTCCCCGGCAGATGACGGTACCCTCACGGCCCCGCGTGAGCCCTCAGCCGCTCCGCCTCGGCTTCGCCGCCTGCGGCGACCCTGAGGTCCGCGACTGTGTAGGGACCAGCTTCGGCCGCATGCGGCAGACGGTTGCCGAGACCGCCGGGCTCGATCCCGTGACGATCAAGGCGTTCCCGGCCTTCGGGATGCCGCTCAACAACGGCGCCGCGCTCCAGGTCACTGAGCTGGACGAGCCGTGGGCGGAAGGGGTCCGGACTCGCATCCGTCCCGGCCTGTTCGACCACATCACGACGGGGACCAGCCGATGAGCACTACCCGGGAGCACTCCGAGGCGCGGCTGCTGGTCCCCTCCCTGATATTCATCGCCCTGGTCGTGGCGGCAGTCGCCAGCCTCGGGGCGCCGCTCATCACCAGCGTGGCGACCACGTTCCACGTCTCTCTCGACAGCGCGCAGTGGACGCTGACCATCGCGCTGCTGAGCGGCGCGGTCGCCACGCCTGTCCTCGGCAGGCTCGGAGCCGGCCCACACCGACGGGCCACGATTCTCGCCACGCTGGCGGTCGTCGTCCTTGGCAGTGCGCTCACCGTGCTGCCGCTGCCGTTCGCGTGGCTGCTCGTCGGCAGGGCCGCACAGGGCATCGGGCTCGGTCTGACGGCGCTGATGATGGGCGTGGCCCGCGACCACCTCCCCGAGGAGCGCAGCGCGCCCACCATCGCCCTGGTCTCGGTGGTCTCCATCATGGGGGTCGGTGTCGGCTACCCCCTCGCCGGCCTGCTCACCGAGTTCGGCGGGGTGCGCGCCGCCTATGGCCTCGGTCTGTTCGTCACCACTGTTGCCTTGCTGGCCGCCTGGCGCTCCATTCCCGTAGCTCCCGAAGGCCGCTCCGCCCACGTGGACATAGCGGGCGCGCTCCTCTTGTCGGGTGGACTGTTCCTCGTCCTGTTCCTTGCCGGCCAGAAGAGCCTGTGGAGCCATCACCTCACCGTGGCGGTGGTCCTCGCCATCGTCGCCGTGCTCTTGCTCTGCGTCTGGACCGTCTCCGGGCTGCGCGGTAAGAAGCCCCTGGTCGATCTCCGGGCGTTGCGGCACCCGGCGGTTGCCGGAGCGAATCTCGCCATGTTCGTCGGTGCGATCGGCATGTACATCCTGCTCACGCTCATCACCCGGTACGCGCAGACGCCGCACAGCGCCGGCTACGGCTTCGGGCTCACCACCTTCGTCGCCGGGCTGGTCCTCATCCCGTTCTCCGTGCTGGGGTTCGTTGCCGGCAAGCTCACGCCTCCGATGCTCAAAC
The DNA here is from genome assembly GCF_056436545.1 of Streptomyces sp. NPDC043738. Taxonomy (NCBI): domain Bacteria; kingdom Bacillati; phylum Actinomycetota; class Actinomycetes; order Kitasatosporales; family Streptomycetaceae; genus Streptomyces; species Streptomyces sp. NPDC043738. The sequence goes on from NZ_JBWKCJ010000014.1 coordinate 68,732, forward strand.
GGATCGCCGGCCCCTTGCTCTTGGCCGGCAGCGCTGTCGTTATCGCTGGCGGGTTCGTTCTCTTTGCCGCGGCCCGGTCGAACCTGGCCGAGCTGTTCATAGCAATGAGTGTGCTGGGCTTCGGTGTGGGCAGCTTCTCGGCCGCTATGCCCGGCGTCATCCTGGCCGTCACCCCCAAAAGCGAGACGTCCAGTGCCATGAGCTTCAACTACGTCGTGCGCAGCGTCGGGTACTCGCTCGGCAGTGCCATCGGTGGCCTCGTCCTCGCCGCCGGCACCGACACCGGCCGCATCTTCCCGAACGACAGCGCCTACACCACGGCAGCGTTGGTCGGCATCGCCGCGATGGCGATCACGACGTTGGCCAGCCTTGCCCTGGCCCGCCAACGCTCGCCCGAGGCCGAACCGACCGCCCCACCAGCCGGCGCGCCGAGCCCGAGCCGGTCGAGCCAGTGACCCGCTCGCCGGAAGGCGCCAGCACGCGTAAGACCGAAAGGAACTACTACTCACGTTGAAAAGGAACTACTACTACTACTACTACTACTCAGGTTGAACTCGCCTTTGGGCTGTCGGTCAAGACCGTGAAGCCATGGGTCGATGGCTTCTGTCGAGAGGCGAGGAACGCCGCTTCGACTCGGCCAGAGCGGCGTCGACCATCCCGGACGCCACGATCTTCGTCAACTCGCCCAGATGACCCGGGGCGAAGACACCGTCGACCACCGCGATCTCGCGGCTGATGACGTACTGACCTGATAGCGGAGCCTCCGGTGCCGTGAACGGCTGGTCTTGGCGGACCAGCCAGTTCTACCGGGGCTCCGCTTTCTGCATCCGGCGTCCTTCCAGGTCACAGCCCACCTCCGACCACAGCCAAACCGCCAACTTCACGGCCTTGCCCTTTAGGCCGCGGGAGCCGGGGCGAAGTCGTCCGGCAGCTGCGGAGGAGGGCCCTGGGTCCACACCACGCGCAGTGCCGAGGCGGAGATCCGCCAGCCGTCGGCGGTCCTGACCAGTTCGGTGTCGGTATGGCCGGCGGAGATGAAGACGCTCCCCGAACCGTCTGCCAGTACGTGGGTGCTCAACTGGGCGCCACGGGCAGTGGCCCGGTCGCCGTCGATCTCGATGATGGCATTGGTGCCCAGATGCACGGTTCGGTCGAACAGCGCCATTCCTCGCCGGATATGGGCCAGCAGGGCATCGCGGCCGTGGACGGTGCCTATGGGCATCTCCGCGGTGACGTCTTCGGTGTGGAACGCGCGAACCCACTCCTCGTCGAAGACCCCGTCGTCCAGGGAACGCAGGTAGCGGCCCATCAGGTCGGTGATTTCGGCGCGGTCGGTCAGGGTCTGCAACTGTCGCTGCATTTCTTCGGTGTTCATGAGAGAAGACTGCTACCTCAAGCGGACTTGAGGTCAAGGCCCTGTGCGACACGCCCTTGGAGCCGATCCGGGCAGCGGCAGAAACGGTCGCCTGAACGTCTGAACGCCTGAACGCCTGAACGCCTGAGGGCCTGTGAGCCTGGTCTGTGATCCATGCCCAGGATGGGCCGCCGGGCCCTGGGGTCCTGCGCGGGTGCGGTGGCCCCGGGTGCTGCCGTGTAGCTGGCGAGGGCCCAGCTCTCCAGGCTCTCGCCATAGGCGTCGCGGTCGCTTGGCCGTCGTCGGCCGAGACGACGTAGCAGCCCACGCCCCGCTAGGGCGCCGTCCTGGGGTCAATCCACAGCGCCTCCGAGACGGCGCACAGTTCGCCCTCCGCTGTAGCGAGCGCCACCCCCATCATGTGCTTGCGGCCGGACTCCGACAGCAGCCACGCGTAGGCGATGTACGGCTCACCTACGGTGACCGGCCGCAGAATCGTGCCCGTGAGGGCTGCGGTGACAGCGCCCGGCCGCTGGGTGCCGAGAAGGCGGCCCGCCCAGTTTCCCGGGCAGTCCAGGGCACCCCAGACCAGTCGGGGCGGGAGGAGTCCGTCCGGGTCCGCGAAGGCGGGGGAGGGAACCCAGGCGGTGGCCACAAGGTCGCGCCCCGGCACCGGCGTGCAGTGCATACGCAGCCCGCGGTCAGCGCTACGCAGTCCGCAGCCGAAGCAGTCGACCACACCCGACGGCGGTGCCGCCCGGAATGCCTCGGCCGCGGCAACCGCTTCGTCCCAGGAGGGCGCGGCCGGTGCGTCAAGCCGCAGCTCGGCGGGGCGCGCAGCGGCAAGGGGCTGCTCGGCCCCGCCCAGCTCCACGCCCCCTCCTGTCGTTTCGGCGATCCGCACGGGCGCGTCGGTCGGCACCGGCCCGCGGAAGTCCACCCGTACCGTCTTCGCCGCGGACCGCTCCGCCAGCACACCGGCGACATAGCCGCCGAAGGCAACCCCGGGATAGCCGACGTACAGTCCCGGCACCACGATTGCGTCAGTCCTCATCATGATCCCCATCCCACCATCTCCCGGGGCGGATGCTCCGCCGGCTTCATCTCGCGAGCGCACCCGCACCCTCGACGACCGTCCCCGGCGGACGCGAACGACGATGTGCGTGACCGACTGACCCGGTGCGCCCCCGCCTCGCTGTCAGTCGATGACCGCGGTGGCTTCGACCTCGACGAGGTGGTCGGGTACGTCCAGTGCCGCGACTCCCAGCAGTGTGCCGGGCGGGACCGGAGTGACTCCCAGCTTCGCGGCAGCCCGAGCGATGCCCTCCAGGAGGAGGGGCATCTTGTCGGGGGTCCAGTCGACGACGTAGACGGTCAGTTTCGCCACGTCGTCGAAGGAGCCGCCGGCCTCGGCCAGGGCGGTGGCGATGTTGAGGTAGCACTGCTCGACCTGAGCCGCGAGGTCGCCTTCGCCGACGGTCACCCCGTCGGCGTCCCAGGCGACCTGTCCGGCGACGAAGACCAGCTTCGACCCAGACGCGATCGAGACCTGCCGGTAGGCATCGATCTTGGGCAATCCGGCCGGGTCGACCAGGGTGATGGCCATGCTGTCCGCCTCCTTGTCCCGAGGGGCCGTGGGAACGCTTCCGCTGTCCGCCCCAAGTCCCCCTCGGTCTCTTGTGGTTACTCGGGAACCGTAGGAGAGTTGCCGTCTACCTGGAAGAACGCACTTTTCGGTGACTGGGGAACCTGATGGTGACCAAGCAGTACAGCGGCTCGCCCGAGGACGCGGACGTGACGCGCGCGGACTCTCTGGCGCGGGAGATCTTCTCGGACGTCGCCAACAAGTGGGCGCTCCTGATCATCGAGGGGATCGGTGAACGAACCCTGCGCTTCAGCGAGTTGCGGAAGGGGATCGGAGGCATCAGCCACAAGATGCTCACCCAGAACCTGCGCATGTTGGAGCGCAACGGCCTGGTCGAACGGTGCGTGTACCCCACCGTGCCACCGCGGGTCGAGTACACCCTCACCGAGCCGGGCCAAGCCCTACGCACGACCATCGACGGCATGTGCGACTGGACCCATCAGTACCTCGGTCACATCGAGGCGGCTCGCCGCGTGACGGGTGGTATGCGCACGCGAAGCTCGGGCCCACCGGCGGCACGCCACGGCGAGCGTACGTCTTCCACGGTCCTGTGACCGTTGCTGCTCTAGGTTTCTGGCTTCTGGTTTAGGGCTTCACTCGTGTATGCCCGGGAGCGCGCGAAATTCCCGGGAGTGCGCTCAAGGCGAGGTGACCGGCGCGTGGTGGCGTTCACGTGACTTTCCAGGTGATCGCCTCGCGGAATTGCGGGTTGACGGGGTCGATCACCTCGCCGTTGCCGGAGGCGCCCCTGCCGGGGAGCTTGCCCGGGGCCCCAATGAAGCCCAGCAGACCGACGACCACCTTGCCGGTCGCACCGTCGCTGAGGAAGGCGGCTTCCTGTCCCGGCCTGCCGTCCCAGTGGAAGTTGCCCCCGGTGGACGGGACGAATACGGACGCCCCGCGCCATGTGCCGTCCAGCTGGTTGGCGCCGCCGGGAACGGTGCCGATGGTCATGTTGACGAACTGGACTCTGCTGGGGTCGGCCTTGACCGTGAGTTTCACATCCGCGTTGAAGTCGAAGGCGTCCGTCGCCGTCTCGGCGGCTTCGGTTTCCTCACTCATGCCACCACGTCCTCTTCTCCCGTCGCCCTCCGGTATATGGCGGGCGCCGCCTCCATCATGCGGCAGGGCACACGCTCCGACGTATCCTCCGGAAGAGTGTCGTTCGCGGGCTGATCAGGCTGCTGACAGGCGGGAATGCTCAGGTTGCCGGCGGGTGCGAAGTGATGGCTGTGCCACACCACGTCGACGGGCTCGGGAATGGCGCCGAACACGGCCCGATCCACGAGGCCTGAGCCGCTCATGACCCACTTCACGGAATCCCCGGTGGCCCGGTGAGCGGCTGGTGGACCTACCTGGAGGGTCAGACCCGCCGGGAGGTCGACACGAACGTGCTGTGCGATCGCCGGCTCATGGCGGTCAAGGCCGTGTGGGAGGCGCTGCGTCCACTGGGGCTGGGTCTGCGCGAGGCGGAGCAGGTGGTCCACGCGCGCTACGAGGTCCTGGGCGAGCGCGTACGGCACACCCAGCCCGATCCGCTCGACGTCTCCTCACTCGCAGCTCGTGCTGCCGCCCACCCGGGTCGGGTGGCGGCGGTCGAGGCGCTCTGGGACGGCGACACCGTCCACGACTGGTTCGTGCTCCTGGTCGCGGTGCTGGACGACCCGTCCGGGGAACGCCACCTGGCGACCGTCCACCAGCGCCTTGACGGTCCCCGGCCGGGCACCGCTGCCGCCAAGGCAGGGCGGGCCTTGGCCCACCACCTCGGGGTGCCGTTCCACTTCGCCTCCCCGGATGTTCCCGACGACGAGGCCCCACGCTGGCGGACGGTCCAGCGTCTTTCGGGAGGCTCGTGAACGGGACGACATGCGGATCCCGGGCAGGACCCGGATCGAGGTGGGCTGCCTGGTGCGTCCCGTTCTCGGGACCTGGCCCATTTTCTATGGCGATGCGTCAGCGACCGTTGGGGCAGACAGTCCGTTTGCCGTGGGGAACATCCGGTGGGGCAGAGCCTGAACCGGGGGAGTGGCTGCCACGTCTGCACCCGGTCGCCTTGAAGGACCTCGGAGCCGGCCTGGGACGATCTACCGTGTCGTAGCGTGACGGATTTGATCATCGGTGGTAGCGGGTTCTTGGGCTCTGAGTTGGTCCGGCAGGCGACAGCGGCGGGGCACACGACGGCGGCGACCTACGCGACCAGGCCCGGCGACGCTCGAGACGTTGCGTGGTACGCCCTCGACCTGCGGAGGCCCGAGCGCATCGACGCGGTCATGGCCGAGGTCCGCCCGCATCTCGTCGTCAACGCGTCGAGCGGCAAGGCGGACTGGACGGTCACGGCCGAGGGGCCGGTCCGTCTGGCGATGGCCTCGGCGAAGTACGGCAGCCGCCTGGTGCATGTGTCCAGCGACGCGGTGTTCTCCGGTGCCCGCGTCCACTACGACGAGTCCTGCCTCCCTGATCCCGTCACCCCGTACGGGGCGGCGAAGGCCGCAGCGGAAACCGGGGTCCTCCTCGTGCATCCGGAGGCCGTCGTCGCCCGTACGTCGTTGATCATCGGTGGCGGGCGGTCCGTTCACGAGCGTGCCGTGCACGAACTCGCCGCCGGTGCGGGCGAGGGTGCCACCGGTGCGTGCGTGGGGGCCCTGTTCACGGACGACATCCGTTGCCCGGTCCACGTGGCCGATCTGGCCGCAGCCCTCCTGGAGCTCGCGTCGTATGACACGAGCGGTATCCACCATCTCGCGGGAGCCGACGCGGTGAGCCGTCACGCACTCGGCGTCCTCATCGCCAGGCGTGACGGGCTCGACGCTGCCCGCTTGCCCACGGGGCTGCGGGCCGACAGCGGGCTTCCCGGCGCGCTCGACGTCCGCCTCGACAGCCGCGCAACCCAGCGCAAGCTGCGCACCACGCTGCGCGGCGCCCACCGGTTCGTCACCGCGGCGGCTTGAACGCCTCGCGGAAAACCATTCGTCACCCCGGGTTCTGCGGGCCGAGACTGATGGCCCCATTGGAGCGGACAGAAGAGCGGGTCTGGCGCTGACGTACAACCGAGACACCTTGCCCTTCCCGGAGAACCGCGTGCCCTCCCCCTCCTACAGGGCCATGCTGAACTGGGACGATCTCGACCCGGAACGGCATCCCTTCGCATGGGACGAGGACGAAGAAGCCCGCCTGTGCGCGTTGGTCCGCGAATGGGTTCCGCCCGTGCTCTCCGGTATGGCGGGCTGGTGGGAGGGCGAACGCTGGTGCGAACGCCAGGTGGACGCGATCATCCGGGAGCGCTACGGGAACTGGGCTCAGGGATGGAACTGGTGCTACCGGTACGGCGGGGTCATCGGCAGCTGGGTCACGGGAGCAACCTCGGTGACGACCCCTGAGGAGACCGCTGCTCGTGTGGTCGCCGCGCTCCTGGAGTGGCGGGAGTGGTTGGAGAGGATGGCTCAGCGATTTGCGGAACTGGCGCCGCCGCCAGAAGCCTCCCCCGAGGACCGCAGCTGGCACCTGGAGCGGGCCACCGTCCGGCTCGTGACACACGCACTGGACTCGGGCGCGGAGGGCGGCTGGCAGGGGCAGGCCGCACTGGTCCTGGGCTGGTTCCTCACCACCACCGGTATGAACCGGGCCGACGCCGAACAGGCGGTGGAGGCCGCGATAGGCGGCCGGTTCGAGAGTTGGGTCACTCCGGGGCAGTCACTGATCGAATCGGTCGGTGAGGACCTCGCCGTCGCCCTCACTGGTCATGTCCCCTACCAGGACCACCGCGAGCGCGCCGCCCTGGAGGAGTTCCATGACCGCTACTGACAGCCTCACGACCTGGCTGCGCGTGCGGCGCGAGACCGATTGGCACCGAGCACCCGGCTTGCGGCCGGGGCCGCCCGCGAACGACGGGTTCCGGGCCTGGTGCGAAGGGCCGGTCCGCCGGCGCGACCCCGTCCGCGCCGAGCGGCTGCTCTCCGCCCACACTCTGGCCCGCGCCGACGCCGCCCGCCGCGCCCCGCTGGACTTCGCCCTGCTGGCCGGTTGGCAGCGCGAGGTCCTCGGCGGGGCGGAGGCGTCGTTCCGTACGGGGGACGCCTATGCGAAGGCCGGCCGCGAGCGCTACGGCCTGACGTCGCGCACCCAGGCCGAGTTCGCCGACTGCCTGCGCGAGGCGACCGACCCGGGGGTCCCGCTGGCGGCCCGCGCGGCCCGTGTGTACCTCGACGTGGCGTTCTTCCACCCTTTCACCGACGGCAACGCCCGTGCGGCCCTGCTGACCTTGGTCCACGTCCTGGCCCGCGAGGACATCGTCCTTCCGGAGGTCGGCCCCCTCCAGACCACCCGCTACGCGGACGACCCGGCGGGCGCCGCCGACCTGGCAGCTCTCATCGGCGTACTGAACCGTCGCCGCTGATACTGACTGACGTCTTCGGGTGAGGGCGCCTCAAGCCTCACGGACGAACGTCGCGCAGTCCGGACAGTCGTCGAGAAATCGATGACGACACTCAACGGTGTGTTGCAGGAAGGTGATGGCCTGCCGTCTGCGGGCGACCTCGCTTTCGAGTGCGGCGATCTTCGTCCTCACCACCTCCTGCGCTGCCGACTTCTTCGGCGCCATGGCGGCGGTGACCTCGGGCAACGAAAGGCCGACGCGTCGCAGTTTCTGCACGGTGCGTGCCTGTTCCAGGGCGCTGTCGTCGTAGATGCGGTAGCCGTTGCCATCGCGTCGCACGGTGAGTGCCCCGACCTGTTCCCAGTGCCGCAGGACGTGGGGCTCGATTCCGAGCTCCGCGGCTACTTCTCCGATCGTCTTCACCACACGCTCCTTGCCTTCATGTCGACCTGAACCCCTAGCGTCTCGATCATGCCTGATACCACTCGCATGCCTGATACCACTCGCCCCGCGGGCGCCCGTCACCGTTCATCGATCCTGGTCACCGGCGCGGCCGGCAACCTCGGCCGGGAGGTCGTCGACCGCCTCCAGGCGCACGGCGCACGGGTGCGAAGTCTCGTGCGCCGTCAGACGGGTCCGCGCCCCGGAGCCGAGTCGGTGGTCGGCGACCTCACCGACCCCACGGTCGTCCGCGCGGCGCTCGTGGGCATCGACTCCGTCTTTCTGATCTGGCCGCTGCTCGATTCCGCCCCGGCCCACGACCTCGTCGCGGAACTCACCGCAGCGGCACCCCGTGTCGTCTACCTGTCCTCGACGGCCATCGACGACGAAGCCGTTCGGCAGAGTGATCCCATCGTTCAGGTGCACGCGGACATGGAAGCCCTGCTCCACGATGCCGGTCTGCGACCCCAGGTGCTGCGCAGCGACACCTTGGCCTCCAACGTCCGCGGCTGGGCGCCGCAATTGCGGGCGGGCGACGTGGTGTCAGGCCCAGACGTCGCACGCACAGCCGTCGTCGACGAGCGCGATGTGGCTGATGCGGCCGCGGCCGTGTTGCTCGCACGCTACGACCAACTGGATCACCGGCCATATGTGTTGACGGGGCCTGAGGTGCTCGGTCGTGCCGACCAGGTCGCTCTCCTCGGTGCCGCACTCCGGCGCCGTCTGCGCTTCCAAGAGCTCCCCGCTGACCTCGCGCGCTCCCGAATGCTCGCGGACGGTCGCCCCGAACGACTGGTGGAAGCGCTGATCGCGGCCTCGGTGTATCGACCGGAGTCACACCGCACCACCGATCATGTTGAGCGCCTCACTGGTCGACCGGCCGGCACCTTCGCGCAGTGGGCCATCGACCACGCGGCCGAGTTCTGCTGACGGAAGATCGTTGCCGTCTATAGGGAATTGACCCGGCGTCAGGCGCCGCGGTCGTTGTCAGTGGGTCCTGTCATAGTCGACGGCATGACGACTCCGCTTGTGTGGGTGTCCGCCTCGCGCGGTCATGAACTGGCGCTGGACGGAACGACCCTGAGGTGCCGCAGGACCGATGGACGGGACCTGAGATCCCTTCCGAAGGGCGTTCTGGCCCACCCGGTCGGTGAGCGGTTCGCTGCCCTGAGGGACCGGCTGGTGCGGCATGAGAAGGAGTGCCGGGACACGGTGGAGTCGTGGCTGCTGAGCGGGGTGCCGGTGCCGGGCGGGCTGCTTGCCCGGATATGGCCTGACCCGGGCTGGCGGGCCTGTCTGGAGCATCTGGTGGTGTACGCCGACGGGCGCACAGGACTACTGGTGGACGTGGCCGAGGACGGGCGGGTGTTCCTACGAGAGGAGGATAGCGCCCCGTACGAGCCGCCGGCCGGGACGCTCGTCACGCTGCTGCATCCCGTCCTGCTCGGCGAACTGGGGCCGTGGCGCAGACTCCTGGAGGCGCACGGGGTCGCACAGGAGTGGGCGCAGCTGGACCGACCCGTGTACCGGCGGCCGGAGGGGACGGATCCGCAGGCGACCGGAATCGAGGCATACAAGGGTGAGCCCTTCACGGCGCAGTGGCGCGCCAGGGTGAACGCCCTCGAGAACGGCTTCGTCGTGCGGGGCGGCTTCGCCGTGGCCGAGATCGCCGAGCGGTTCGTACGGATGGAGGCGCGCTGCTGGGTGGGGGAGGCCGGTCCCGGGGCGACCGAGGAGGCCGGACGGCTCCTATGGGTCGGTGAGGACCAACGCCCGGTGGCCGTGGGCACGTTGGGACCGGTCGCCTGGTCCGAGGGGTTGCGGATGGCGGAACTGATCTACGGGGGAGCGAAGAACGATGACGTGTGAGGAACACCTGACCAGCAGCGGGGGCGGCGCGGCGCCCATGGCCGATCCGGCCCGGACGCTGGACGCGGCCCTGGCGGCGGGGCTGGCGCCCGTAGGGGCGCCGGGCGGAGAGCCGATCACCGCCCGGCGCTACGCCCATCCCCATCTCGGCACGCGGCCCGTGGTCCGACTGACCGGGCATGCGGTGGCGCCGGTCGAGGACCGGCTGCTGGCCGACCTCGGGTTCTCCGCCCCGGAGGCGGGGGAACCGGTGGTCTCGGGGAAGCGCCCGGAGCCGCACTACCCGGCGTGGGCGCTGGTGCACGATCTCGCGAACGCCCAGGTCGCGCTGGCCGCGGGGGTGGAGATGGCACGTGCCGGGCGGCTGGCCGCCCCCAGGCCGGGGCCCGCGTTGGAGAGGTTCCAGGAGATCGCCGCGACGCTGCCCGATGACCACCTTCCCGTGTACTGGGAAGAGATCGCCCGGATCTTCCTCGCCGCCGGGCGGGACAAACAGGCCGCGATGATGTTCGGCCGGGCGCGGACGGCGGACCGGCACGCCTCGGGGGCCGTCGCCGACCCGGCCCGGCGGCGCGCGGTGTTCTTGGAGTTCGCGCTGGCCGGGGCGCTGTCGGCCAAGGACATCAAGGCGTATGTCGCCGAGCTGAGTCGGCGCCCCGACCCTGTCGAGGCGTACCGCGAGCTGTGGGAGCTGGCCGTACGGCGGACGACGGGCGGGCTCGCGCCCTGGCCCGAGATGCTCAAGCAGATCGCCAAGCTCGCCAAGGCCGCGGGGCGCGACGTCGTCACCGAGCACCGGCTGCTGCTGGAGGGCCTGGTGGACGCCCCGGCATTGTGGCGGGTGGCGGACGGGTTCTGGACGGCGCAGCGCAAGCCGCTGGTGCCGGTGGTCGCCGCAGCATCGACACCGTCGCCCTGTGCCGCTGCCTGGAGCTGGGTCTCCCCGTGGCGGACCCCGGCCCGAAGGCTTCGCTGGCCAACTGGCAGGGGCCCGCCCCCGTCGATCTGCGGGCCCTCATCGACGACCCCCGATTCGGGCCGGTGCTGGCCCGGTCCGTCCCCACCCACGGAGGCGAGTTCCGCTCCCTGTGGGGGAGGAAGGCCCTGCGGCCCCTTCTGGGCGCGACCGTCGGCGCGCGGATCGAGCAGGCGCGGTCGGGCGGGCTGGAGGGCGCGAAGACGGCGCTGCGCTGGCTGGGCGAGAACATCCGCGCGGACATGCTGGAAGAGCTGCCGGACCTGTCCCTCCGGATCGAGGGACTCGACATGGTGGCGCCGCTGACCCGCACGCTGCGCGCGGGGATCCTCGACGAGTTGGGCTGGGCCGCGCTGGACGAGGCCGCCGCCGAGCTGAAGGGCGACAGCTGGTGCCGGGCGAGCTGGCCCGTCCTGGTGGTGCACGACCGCAAGAAGGCCATTGCGGTGGGGCCCGGCGGCCGCCTCGCCGAACACCGGCTGCGGGTGCCGCGCGGAGCCGACAAGTTCAGCTACGACGTCAAGGTCTTCTTCTCCGACGGACAGTTCCTGGTCTGCCACTTCGTCAACGGCCGCCAGACGCACTACTGGTCGGACGCACCGGCCGAGCTCTTCTCCGTACGGCCCAAGATGTGGGAGTCGCTGTACTACGAGCGGGAGCAGCTCGGCTACACCTTCATGGCGCCGAGCGGGCGGCGATTCGTGGGCCACAAGGTGCTCGGGCCCCGCGAGAAGCGGCTCGGCCCGAACGGCCAGATGTTCCACGACGGCCGGGACTTCTGGTGGCACGCCACCGACGGGCTGGATTCGCAGGTGCACCGCGTCGACCTGGAGACAGGTGAGCTGACCGACGGCGAGCTGCCGGAATTCTTCGACCCGTCGCTGCTCGGCAAGGATGAGCGCTGGCGCTTCGATTCCTTGTGGCTGGCGCCGCTGCCGTACGGCGTCACGGGTTCGCCGCTGGGCAGCGACGGCACGCACGTGGGGCTGCGGGTCGCCGAGGACTGGGCCACCGGACACGTCCGCTATCACCGCATCGACGGCGTCCAGGGCGCGTTCGGCGGGTCCGGCGTCACCGAGGTGTGGGGACTGCTCGACATCCCGGGTGCCGAGCGGCCGCTGGTGCTCAGCGGGGGGATCCGACGGTACGACCCGGTGGTGGCCCGTGACGCCGACACCGGCGAGCGGTACTGGGCGGCGGAACGGGCGAACCACGGTTACACGCGCCACGATCCGTCCCCGGTGGCCGCCGGCACGCGGCTCATGCCGCCGTCCGCCTTCTGGCACTTCCTCAAGCCCCGGGACCCCGCCGGGTCGACGGCGCTGCGGGAGATCTCCGAGGCCACGGTGCGGCGTCTGGTGAAGGCCGCGGCCACCTCCGAGGAGGCGCTGCGGACCGCCGTCGGAAGGCTGCTGCCCGAGATCGGTCACCCGCTGCTCGTACGGGGCATCGTCGGGTGCGTCCAGGAGGCCGCCGAGACGGCCCGGTCCCGGACCGCGCTGCTGCGCAGCCTGAAGCGGGTCGAGTACCCGCGGCTCAAGGTGCGGGAACGGGACCTGGGCGGGGCGCTGGAGGGACTGCTCAGCAGATACACCACGGGGGACGAGGGCGGTGTGGCGCAGGTCGAACTCTCCGCGGCGTTCCTCTCCGGCACGATCGGCGGCGAGAGTGCGAGGGAGCAATGGCGGGAGCGCCCGAGCGCGGTCGACTGGACCGAACTTCCCGGCCGGATCGGTGGTCTCGCGGTGCGCGCGGTCAGCGCCGTCACCAGCCCCGCGCACAGCCGGGCCCTCCTGCGGCTGCTCGGGTTCTGGGCTTCCTCACCCTTGGCCGAACCCGACCTGCAGCGTGGGCTGTTGACGGGCGTGGAGCCGGATGCGGTGTCCGGGGAGAACGGCAGACTGCTGCCGCTGCACAGCGCCATCCGCAACGGCTCCTGGGCCCGATCCCTCGCGGTCGCCGACGAGGAGCTCTGCGTGTTCCTGCAGCGGGGGACCGTGCCGCACCCCGACGGTGTGGTCGACATCCGTCCGGTGCCCGACGGCTGGGCCACGCCCGGGCGGCTCCAGCGGCTGGTGGACGAAGCGGAGCGCAGCGGCCCGGTCCCCTTCGAGCCCGATGCGGCCGACCGGCTCGCCGCGGCCACGGGCCTCGACCGCGGCGCGGCGGCCCTGCTGCTGGCCGGGCTGCCGCATATCGAAGACGGAGGCCACGACTTCCTCCCCACGGCAGTCCGCAAGGCCCTGGGCCTGAAGGTGACGGAGGCCCGGACCGGTCGTGACCGGCTGCAGCGCATACGCGCGGTCGCCAGGCTGGAGCTCTACGACAGGGCCATGCCCGACGACCCCGCCGACCTGTGGGACCAGGTCGCGACGGCCGACCGGCTGGCACAGGCATGGAAGGAGATGGGTGCCTGAAGGCGGCTGACATGAGGGCTGTTCCTGCTGCCCTGCCGCAGCTGGGCAGCGATGGATTCGCGACGGGAAGCCGGCGGCCAGCCGTGGGCCCGCCTCGCCTCCTCGCGTTCGTCGGCAGTTGCGCAGCCGTGGCCGGTTACCGTCGCCTCTCCGAACGAACGGCATCGCAGCGGTGTGAGACTGCCGCCATGACCGTTCACCTCATCTCCGTCATCGGGAGCAGCCCTGGTGTCGGCAAGTCCACCCTGTGCCGTGCTGTGGCCGAGTGGCTGGCCGGCACCGGCGCGTCGGTCGACCACTTCGAGGAAGCCGACATTTTCACTCGGCCGGCCTTCCGGCCCGTGGCCGAGGAGTTCGCCGGCGGGGCTGCCGGCGTCCGGCCCGAGACCCTCGTCGAGTCCACTCGCGCCTACGTCGCGGAGTCACTCGCGGCAGGCAGGGACTACTTGGTGACGGATGCCCTCCTGCCCTTCATTCCGTCCCTCGTGGCTTGGGGCCACGACGAGAGCGATCTCGTCCAGATCATGGGAGAGCAGGTCCGGGCCGTGGAGCCGGCCCGGGTCGTCGTGGTGTACGTCCACGACGACCCGGAGACGGCACTGCGACGCGCCGTCGAGCGAGAAGGGAACGCGTGGGAAGACTGGTACGTGCAAAGACTCGCCGGCTCCCCGGGCACTCAGGCCGTCCATGACCTCTCGTCGGCGGCCGTTCACCTCCGCTTCGAGGCCGACCTGACCTGTCGCCTCCTCGCGCAGACCCCGTGGCGCGTTCTGACCGTGGACGCGGGGACACTCGACGCTCAGGAGGCCTGCGCCTACACCCGACGCCATCTGGCAGATCTGCTGGGGCCGGCAGACTGATCGCCGACGTGGCGAGTCGCCACTGTCAGCCGGCGGTTTCGCAGCGACCGCTGCCCCGGCCCGGGCCGCCGTCGTCGTGGGGCGCCCATCGCCCTCGCACTCCTGAGATCAGCTCGCGCTGGGACGGACTCAAGTCTCGGGTGACCGCTCGTCCTTGTCGCCGTGCCCGGTCCGTTGTTCGCCAAGTCCCTTGTCCTTCCCAGCCGCCGAACAACCCGGGCAGCACGTCGGCTTCGACGGCGGGCCGCCCGAAACGCCGATCCTGGCGGGCACCCAGAAGTGAAACCCCGCTGAGGAGAGATCCGACATACTCGATCCGCACGGCTGGTGCGCCATGGCGGCGCGCGGGAGGGGAAGGCCAGGATGGATCTGTCGGTCATCGCAACACGGCTCGGCTCGGCCGCACTCAAGCCTCTGGTGCGGAAGCTGCTCGTCGCGGAGGGGGCCGGAGCGGGGCTCGTGGAGCGCCCTGTACGGATCTCGGGATGGCTGGCTTTCCGTGGCGAGAAGAAGAGCCTCAGTGAGCAGCAACTGCACAAGCTGGCGGCGGAACTGGTACGGCGGGTGGTCGAGCCGCTGCCCGCAAGCGATCGGCCGGCCGCACACGAGGAGGCCGCCACCGCTCACGCACTGGCCCTCACCCTTCACGCGCTCGGCGATCTCGACATGGACGACGTACAGGCCGTCGAGCTGGGAGAGGAGAGGCTCGCGCAGCGGCTGACGGAGGTCGTGCCGGCGAATACGTTTCTGTTCCTGTCGGAGAGTGCCGTGGTCCTGCACGACGCCGTCCTGCGTGTGGCATGCCGACACATTCTGCACTTCTTCACCCAGCGCTCCACGTTCGTGGCACGCACGCTCGTGGAACAGACACGGCGGCAGGGGCGTATGCAGGCCGACATGTCGGCACTGCTGGATCGCGTCCCCAGTGTCAACGCCCAGGACGTGGCGTTCGAGGCTCGCTACGCGGAACAACTCATCCGCCGGCACGGCGAGTTGACGATCTACGGGCTGGATCTGGGCCACGCACGCGAATGGCAGCTCGACGCCGCGTACATCTCCTTGGAGGCCGAGACCAGGCAGGGCCCGGCGGTCCCCATTCCCACCGAGCGCATCCTGGCCGGGCGGGACCGGGCGCTGCTGCGCGGCCTGGCGGGCTCCGGCAAGACGACGCTCCTTCAGTGGCTGGCCGTGTCCACCGCCCGTGGGGAATTGCCGGACGAGTTGGGGGCGTTGCGCGGACGCGTGCCGTTCGTGCTGCCGCTGAGGACCATCGCCCGCCAGACGCTTCCGCGACCGTCGGAGTTCCTGTCCTCGGTCGGATTTCCCCTCACCGAGCCCGAGGGCTGGGCCGAACGCGTGCTGACGGCCGGGCGCGGGCTCCTTCTCGTCGACGGGGTGGACGAAGTCCCCCACGACATGCGGGAGATCGCCCGCCAATGGTTGCACCGGCTCATCGCCGCCTTCCCGAAGAACCTGTGGCTGGTGACGACGCGGCCCTCCGCGGTCCAGGACGACTGGCTTCAGGCCGACACCTTCGCGGAGCTGTCCCTCATGCCCATGTCGGAGGAGGACATCGCCGCGTTCATCCGCCGATGGCACGCCGCAGCGAGGGCCGGGGAGGAGCCCGCCGAAGCCCTGCTGACGGCCGTTCGTACCAAGCCCGATCTCGGCCACCTTGCCGTCAACCCACTGATGTGCGGACTGCTGTGCGCCCTGCACCGCGAGCGTCGTGGCTTCCTGCCCGAGGACCGCAAGGAACTCTACGACGCCGCCTTGGCCATGCTGTTGGAGCGCCGCGACCTCGAGCGCGGCATGCACCAGAAGGGCGATCTGCGGATCGGGAAGGAACCTCAGATCGCGCTGCTGCAACGCATCGCGCACTGGATGGTCCGCAACGACCGGTCGGAGATGGACCGGGACGATGCGCTCGCCGTCCTCGCCGAGCAACTTCCGTCGATGACGCACATCGAGGCCGACGCGGAGACGGTCCTGCGCTATCTGCTGGACCGCAGCGGAGTGCTGCGGCAGCCCACGACCGACACGGTGGACTTCGTCCACCGCACCTTCCAGGACTACCTGGCCGCCAAGGCCATCGTCGAGGCCCGCGACTTCCCGTGGCTTCAGGACAACGCCGAGAACTCCCAGTGGGAAGACGTCATCCGCATGGCTGTGGCCCACGGCCGACCAGATGAACGGGCCCGCATTCTGCGCGGTCTCATCCCTGTACTCACCGACGAGCAGCCTCACGACGCGACGAGTCCGGGCCGGCCGCAGCTCAGGTTCCACCGGGCACGGATGTCCCCTCCCTCGGACAAGAACGGGCGGCGCAGGCTCCCCCTGCGCCGCGTCCTCCTCGCGCGATCGTGCCTGGATCACGCCCCCGAGGTGGATTCCGTACTCCAGGAGTCCATCATGTCGCTGACACGTGAGTTTCTGCCGCCGAGCAACCTCACGGCGGCCCGCCGCCTGGCCGAGTACGGTGGGCCGAACGTGGTATCGATGTTGCCCGATCCGGAGCACCTCGACGAGGACCAGGCCGAGGCATGCGTCATCACCGCCACCCGGCTGGCCTCCAACGCCGCCATCGCCTATCTGGCCCGTTTCCGGACGCACCCGTCGCTGGCGGTTCGCCGCCAACTGGCCTGGTCATGGCACCGGTTCGACTGCTCGACCTATGCCGAGGAGATCATCTCCCACCTTCCGGAGGACGGAGGGCTCTACTTCACCGCCGCGAGCATCGAGCATCTATGTGCCCTGCGTGCGATGGGTGGCCGTGCCCGAATCCAGATTCTCGGAACACACCATCCGCGCGACCTCGCGTCGCAGATACCCGCGGAGCGGCTGACGCACCTGTGGCTGCGCGAGGGCTACACATCCGTATTCCACGGTATGAACTGGCTCGCCCGCTTCCCCCTCCTCCACACACTGGTGCTCCCGAAGCCCCCTCACCCGCTCGACGCCCGCACCATCCCGGACGCCATCGAAATCGTCATCGCGGAGAAGGGAGAATCCGGGACCTTGGAGTGGTAGGCCCGAGGGGGGGGGGGGGGGGGGGGGGGGGGGGGGGGGGGGGGGGGGGGGGGGGGGGAGAGGGGGGAGTGGAGAGGGAGGGGAGAAGAGAGCGA
>NZ_JBWKCJ010000014.1:85800-201340 GCF_056436545.1 Streptomyces sp. NPDC043738
GCAACCCCCCCCCCCCCCGGCCCCCCCCCCCCCCCCCCCCCCCCCCCCCCCCCCCCCCCCCCCCCCCCCCCCCCCCCCCCCCCCCCCCCCCCCCCCCCCCCCCGGCGCGCGAACCGATCGCGCACATCACCCGGCCGGCAGCCACACGTCAGCGCGGGCAGTCAGCGGCCCTGTCCGGCAGCTTTCCCTCGACGAGATAGCTGTCGACGGCACGGTCGGTGCACGTGGACGGATCCTCCGAGGCGTACGCGCCGTGTCCCTGGCCCCTGCGTACGAGCAGCGAGCTGTTGTCCAACTGCCGGTGCACCGACCGCGCGTTCGCCAGCGGCGTCAGTGGATCGTCGGTGTACGACACCAGCAGCACCGGTGCGGCCCCGGATGCCTTGATCGGCTCGACCGTACCGGTGGGGGCGATCGGCCACGTCGCGCAGTCGATCATCTGCCAGGCGTAGTAGCGCCCGAAGAGCGGCGACTGCCTGGCGAACGCGTCGGCGGTGTCGAGCATCTCCTTCGGGGACTTCGGCGCGGACGGGGAGTCCAGGCACAGCACCGCCGGCATGATCGAGGACTCGTTCTCCTCGGCCCGTTCCTCCTGCGGTGTCAGCTCCTGACCACCGCTCTCGCCGGACATCTCGGCATCGAGGCGATCGAAGGCCCTCCCGTCCCCCTTCAGAGCGGCCACCAGCGCCTTGGTCAGGCCCTTCCAGCTCTCCTCGGTCGTCACGGCCGTCGCCAGATACGCGGACAAGGTGGCGTCGGTGAACTCCTCGCCGTCGGCCCCGCGCAGCGGCTCCCGCTCCAGTTTCCTGCCGAGCTCGGTGAGCCTGCGCAGAATCTCCCCGGCCGTGGCTCCCAGCCGGTCGTCCCCGCGGGCGACGAGGTCCTGGGCGTACCGCCGCATCGCGTCATCGGCGGTCTTGACGTCGAGCCGGGCGACCTGCCGCATGTCGGCGGCGGGGTTGACGACACCGTCGAGCACCATCCGGCCCACCTTGCCGGGGAACAGCTTCATGTACTGCTGGCCGATGAACGTGCCGTAGGAGACGCCGGTGTAGTTCAGTTTGGCGTCCCCCAGGACCGTACGCAGTACATCCAGGTCGCGTGCGACGCTCACGCTGTCCATGTGCGCGAGGACAGCGCCGCTCGCCTTCCGGCAAGCCTGGGCGCGCCTGGTCGCATCGGCGAACGTCTTCTGTGCCTCCGGTACGGTGCGCGGCGGGTTCTCGGGCCCCTGCGCCACGCCCGCGGGGCACTTGATCTGCCCGGAACCGGCTATGCCTCGTGGGTCGAAGCCGACCAGGTCGTAGCGGGCACGAGCCTGTCCGCCGGCCTGCCAGTTCCCGTTGGCCACGTCGGAGGCGCCGCCCGCGCCGGGCCCGCCGGGGTTGAAGAACAGTGACCCCAGCCGACGACTGTGGTCCTTGGCCGGAACCCGCGACACCCGCAGCTTGACGGTCTCCCCGTTCGGGGCGGCGTAGTCGACAGGTACCTTCACCCAGCCGCACTGCGCGCCGGGCACCGCGTCGGGGGTGACGTCCACGCCACAGGCCGCCCAGTGGACCTTCTGCTGCGTGAAGTGTGCGGGCAGCGCCGGGACGGACGTGTTCAGGCCCTTGACGTCGTCGGGCTGGGACGCGGCGACGCCGCTGACACCGCAGACCGTCACCACCAGCGTGGCGGCTGCCAGTGCCGCACCGGCGGTCAAGGGTATGGACTTGCGGGGAATGGGCATCACCGTTCTCGCTCTCATCGCTCCCCCTGGGAAGCATGCGCCCGGACGGGACCGGCCCGCTATCGGCTCCGTCACAGTCGTGGCGGTGGGTATACGCAGCGCTGTGGGGCAATCGCGCACCGCAATCGCCGGGGCGGTGGGCGGTGTCCGGTAGCGGCGAGGGCCGGGCGGCGGTGTCGCGGTGGTCCTCGGCCGGGGTCACGGTGAGTGGTGCTGGAGGAACCCGTTCGTGACGGGCCGGTGCCGTCGGGCGGGGCATGGCGGTCCGGAGTGAGCGGCCGGCACCGCGCGGCGTCCCACGTCGGCGTCCTGGCTGGGGCTGTTCGCGCTGGTCAGCGGGTGGGACGTCCCAGGACTGCGGCAGTTGCGCGGTGGGGATGGCCATCGCGGTGGTCTGCCTCGCACGCTCGACGGCGTAGCTCGGGTGGCGTGCCCCGCCGCCCTCCCTCACGTCAGGGAACACCGGAGCACCAGAGGAAAGGACTCCGCGTCATGAGGAACGCGCTCCGTAAGCGTCTCGCACTGGCCGCCGCCGCGGCGGCGCTCGGCGGTGGGCTCGCCCTGCCGGCCGGGCCCGCGGTGGCCGCGCCCGCACAGGTGGGCCCCGGCGGCCGCGCCACCACAGAGGTCACGGAGGGCGCGGGCATCCTGGGCACCGCCCCGGCCTGCGTCCGGCGGGACGTCATCAAGCACGAGAAGAAGGTGACGGTGGGGAACGACTGCGGCCGGGCCATGCATCTGAAGGTGGTCATCGACTGGGGGCCCGACTCGCGGTGTCTGACCTACCAGCACGGCGAGGCCTGGACCTGGCACTGGGGGAGGGGCTCCTACGGCAAGGTCGTCACCTGCTGAGCCTTCCCCCGGCACCGCGGTCCACGGCGGGAACGGATCGGCGGAACGGGCGCGGCACCGAGCCCCGGCTCCGCGGACACCTCGCGCCGCGGCACGCCCTCCGTGGACCGCGTCGGTACGTCGTGCCGCCTGCTCAGCCGAGCTTCTTCAGCGCTGCGCCGATCCGCTCCACCGCCTGCACGACCTTGTCCTGGCCGTACGCGGTGAAGCACAGCCGGAAGTAACCGGGGGAGGGGCAGAACAGCGTCTGCCCCGGCAGCAGCTGCACCTGCGCCTCCTTCTCCAGGTACGCACGCAGCTTCTCCTCCCGGTCGTCGATCTCCGGGAACACCGGCAACCACGCGCCGCCGTGCGCCACCGCCGGAACCTTGCCGAGATACTTCTGGAGGTCCAGGAAGAAGAACTGGGCCGCGTTGTCGGTGTTGTTGCTCAGGAAGGGGACGCCCGCCGTGCTCAGCGCCTTCTTCACCGCCTCGTAACTCGCGGTCAGTCGCTCCGGATACACGGTGTGCATCAGCTGCTCGGGGTACCAGGGCCCCTTGTCCGCACCCCTACGGAACAGCTTTCCCACGATCACGTTCTTGAGCGAGTCCAGCGGGCTGAACCACGACATCTCCTTGAGCCCCTTGCCACCCCGCATCGCCTTGCGGACGTACGCGGAGCGGGAGAGGACGAAGCCCGTCCGGAAGCCCGAGAGGCCGAAGTCCTTGGCCAGGCCCCAGACGACGTGGACACGGTCCTGGTGCTGGGGGTAGAGGCCGAGGGAGAACGCGCTGTGGAAGCCGGGCTTGGCCTCGGCGACCTGGCTGTGCGCGTACATCTCGTCCGAGATGATGTGCATGTCGGTCTTCGTCAGCGCCCAGGTGTAGATGCTCTCCAGCAGCTCCTTGCTGTAGTTGGCCCCCAGCGGGTTGTTGGGGTTGGTCAGGACGAGCAGCTTGGGGTGGGGGTGTGCGTTGTCGTACGCGTCCTGGAGGGCCTTCAGCGTCAGCTGGAACGGGTGGGCGCCCGTCACCGGCAGTGGGGCGAACACGCACCGGAGGCCGGGCCGTTGCTCGAAGCACCACTTGAAGCCCTGCCAGGAGGGGGCGGGCAGCAGCACCCGGTCGCCCGGTTCGAGCACCTCGCCTTGTTCGAGGGCGAAGGCCAGGCACTCCAGTGCTCCGGAGACTCCCGCGGTGGCGTAGATGTCGTCGGCCTCGACGATTGGTGACATCGTCTGCTTGAGCAGTCGCGCGATGTGCTGCCGCAGCTCGTCCGTGCCGTACGACCTCTTGTAGCGGATGTCCTCCGGGCCGATCTCCGGGTTCTTGAAGACGTCCTCCTTCAGCGAGTCGTAGAGGAGGACGTTCTCCGCGACGGCCAGATTCAGTACCGGTGCCGGCAGCGACACATGGTGGAGGGCGAGTCGCTCTTCGGGGTCGGTGATCCCGTACAGGATGGCGGCAGCGTTCTCTGAGACGTCGTCGGTGGCAGTGATGGCCGTGGCCCCTTCCAGCGCGTGTACCCCCTGCGGCCCGGAGTGTCCGCTTTGGTCGGTTATCCGTGGCGTACCAGCGGGAAACGGTGCCTCAGACGAAGTCACCCGGGCAGATCAACGCGACGCTGCCGGAGGAGGCCTCAGGGGGTCTGGCTCGGCGGGTTGCGGGGGCCGCCCGCGAGGGGGACACCCGTGCGGCGGGCCTGCTCGACGGAGGCCCGGGACTTCGCGCTCCGCGCCGCGTCCTGGGGGATCTCGGCGGGACGTGTCGGACGCCCGGGCGGCGGGACGTATCCGGGCAGGCGCAGGGTGCGCCACACGTAGGGGTCGGCCTGGGCGCTGCCGTAGGGGGACCAGGCCAGGCGGGTCTTGCCGGTCTTGTCCTGGGTGTCGGAGTCGTAGAGGAGCACGTTGGCGGTGAGGCGATCAGGATCGGCCGGGGCGGGCAGATCGGCGAGCGGGATCCTCGCTTCGACCGAGTAGCCCTTGTACGGGTCGGTGTCGACGGAGGCCACGGCCATACCAGGGGCGTTGCGGTTCGCCGGCCCCTGGCGGTTGTCTCCGTCCCGCTCGGCGCAGGGGACCTTGCCGCCCTTGGTGAAGGGGAGGACGCCGGCCTTGAAGGTGGTCGAGGTGTCGTCGGAGCGGCCCTGGGGGTCGAGGTCGATCTCGACGGCGTCGGTGCGCCAGTGGCGTTTGCAGTCGCCGGCGGCGTCCAGCGCATAGCCCTTGATGTCGTCCGTGACGTGGACGATGGCGTAGAGGTCGTCGCCGTGGCGGGAGAATTCGACGGCGGCCGCGCAGTCCCTTTCGCCCTTGCACTCCTCTCCCTCCCAGTGCTGCAGCTCCAGCTTCGGACCCGGGTATTCGCCCGGGCCGGCCACCCCGTCCACGACGGGAGTCTTGGCGACTTCAGGAATGTCGGTGGAGGAGTGGGCGGGGTAGGAGGGCTGGGCGTCATTGGCCAGCCACGGCATCTTCATCCGCCGCGCCCAGTCACGGAAACCCGCGTACAGCGGGCGCAGCCCGGACTGCTCGCGCACCGCGGGTGCCGGCGGATTGCTGCGGTCGGCCAGGACGGTGAACCATTCGCAGGGCAGCCGCTCCCGCTTGGTCTCGACCGTGTGCGGCAGTGAGCCGAATCCCTGGGTGACGTAGTCGCGGGCCGCGTCCCGTTCGATCTGGGCCCACGTCCTACCCGGGTTCTTGGTGGACCGCGTGCCGGTCCACACGCCCACGACGGGCAGTCCGGTGTGCGGATCCCTGGACTTCGCCGTGGCGCAGGCGGCACCTACGGGCCCCTTGAAGCCCCAGCTCTGGGCCAGCAGTTGGGAAGGCTTCCACACCGCGTACTTCTCCCCGTCGATCTGCTCGGGGAACGCGTTGCGATCGCCGGCGAGACGGAACGCCTCGACGGCGAGGCGACCGGCCTCCTGGTGGCTGCCGTGCTGGTTGAACGGGCGCGGGTCCATGGTCACCACTTTGTGCGGGGTGGTCGCCCGGATCAGCCGGACCAGCCGCGAGAGGGTGTCCGTCGGGGGCTGCGGTGCTCGGTTCCAGATGGTGGTGGTCAGAGGGGCGGACAGTGTGTACCAGAAGTCCGGCTTGTCGAGGTAGAAGACATTGCGGATACCGGCCCGCCCGACGGCCTTGCGTTCCTCGTCCTCACGGATCATGCCGAGATCGGCGCCCTCCTGGTCGCCGGAGGCGTTCCCGCCGCCCTCGCCCCGGGTGACGGTCACCACGCCGGTGCTCAGCCCCGGGTTCTCCCCCCACTGTCCGAACGTGGCCAGGGACTGGAACTCGTCATCCGGATGGGCTCCGATGAACAGCACATCGGTGTGCGCCGGATCCGCCTTCGTGGAGGAAGCGGCCCGTGTCTCCGGCCCGCTCCCTGTCGCACAGGCGGTCGCGATGAGCGCGCTACCGACCAGGCCGAGCACGCAGAACGCGGCCGGCAGGGCAGGCCGAGGCTTCGATCCCGTCAAGAGGCCATCCTTGTCTTTGGAGACGCACGATGACAGGACGTGTGACGTGCGCGGCGATGATCAGCGACAGGGGCAGCCTGCCCCGAACAGCAGCAATCGGCTTCCTCCCTTCGCCCGAACAGGGGTGAGCCGATCCGCTGCTTCGGCAAGGGGAGGGAGGGGGACCCTGCCTGACGGGGTGTGACATGGCTGTGCGCGTTCCGCTGCATCCCGCGAGGATTCTCCCGACTCGGTTTTGCCGTCAGGACTCTCCCGACTCGGTTTTGTCGTCCCACAGGTCGGGCAGGCTTTGACAATCATGTCCGAGGTCTGTCTAACTTACGCCGTAGATCGGTCATGAGCGTCAGCGACAAGCCCTGGCTTGCTGACCGGCAACCCTCGCACCGCGGTGGGGTGCCCCAGGTGACGACCGGACCGGAAGACTTTCGGTAAGCGCGAGGCCCGCACGGGCCAGAACAGTGATGGTGACGGAAATGTACGCAGCCTTCGGGACGGCCGCATGGCGGCGCCGTGGCTGCCTGCTGCTGTGCGCCAACCGGTCGGTCGATCTGCTCCGCGTCAACAGCGCACTGTGTACCGGCAGCTGAGCTGCACCTGCCGTGCCGTCTGCCAAGACTGACGGCTGACGGTTCGCTGCATCTGTGACGCCCACCGCTGTCGCGGTGTGCTCCTTTCCTTCCCAGCCCCCGTTCCGCGCCTCCCTGCGCATCGTCACGCAGAGCCCCTCCGGGGCCGCCGTGCCGTTGCCGCATCCGTGGTCCGGGGTGTCCGAATTCGCTGGAGCCCTCCATGAGTGAATCCCCCGGCGCTGCGGTATCCCTTGCCTCAGCGCCTCCTGCCGAGGAGATCCCCGAACCCTCCTCCGCACCTCGTCCGGTACGGCCTTCCGAGGCCGGACCTTCCGAAGCCGGACCTTCCGAGGCCGAACGGCCGGGTGCCGACGACACCGCACCGCGGCCACCGGCGGCACAGCGGGTGCTGCCGCTGCGCAGACCGGGCCGCTGGATCGCCACGGCGATCGTGCTGGTGCTGGTCGCCCAGGTCGTCCACGGACTGGTGACCAACCCCTTCTACCAGTGGGACCGCTTCCAGTACTGGTTCCTGCGCCCGACGATCCTCGACGGTCTGCTCATCACCCTCGAAGTGACCGCGTACAGCGCCGTGCTCGGTCTCCTCGGCGGCATCCTCATCGCCCTGGGCAGGCTCTCCCGGAGCCCGGTGCTGCGGGCGGTCAGCTGGACCTACACCTGGCTGTTCCGTTCGGTCCCGCTGATCGTGGTGCTGCTGTTCCTCTACAACTTCAGCGCGCTGTACAAGACGCTGAGCCTCGGGGTTCCGTTCGGTCCCGCCTTCTTCACGTTCGACGAGTCCCGGCTCGCCACCGACATCGTCGTCGCGGTCGTCGGACTCAGCCTGAACGAGGCGGCGTACGCGTCCGAGGTGGTGCGCAGCGGCATCCTCGCGGTCGACCAGGGGCAGCACGAGGCGGCATCGGCACTCGGCCTGCCGAAGGGCTACCAGTTCACGAGGATCGTCTTTCCGCAGGCCCTGCGCTCCATCACCCCGAACTACGTCAATCTGCTGATCAACCTGATCAAGAGCACCTCGCTCGTCTTCTACGTCTCGCTGCTCGATCTGTTCGGCTCCGTGCAGAGCATGGGCAGCACCTACCCCGGTGACATCGTCCCGCTGCTGCTGGTCGCCACCGTCTGGTACCTGCTCCTCACGAGTGCCGTCTCCGTCGTCCAGTTCTACGTCGAGCGGTACTTCTCCCGGGGCGCGACGCGCATCCTGCCGCCGACGCCGTTGCAGAAGTTGCGGACCGGTCTGCGTGATCTGCGGGCCCGAGCGCGGAGGGAGACAGCGATATGACCACCCAGACCACCGAGGTCTCCCGGACGCCAGGGGCCGGTGACACCACCCGGGCCGCCAAGGCCGTCGAGACCCCCAGGACCACTGAGGCCGTCGAGACCACTGAGACCGGCGAGGTACGACCGGCCGCCGTCGAGGTCCACGACGTGCACAAGTGGTACGGGGCCCACCGGGTCCTGGACGGCGTCGAGTTGACCGTGCGGCCCGGTGAGGTCACCGTGATCCTCGGGCCGTCGGGGTCCGGCAAGTCCACGCTGCTGCGGGTGATCAACCACCTGGAGAAGCCCGAGGTCGGGTACGTCAGTGTGAACGGCGAGCCGATCGGTGTGCGCGGGCTCGGCGAGCGCGGCAAGACGGGGGTCACCCCGGCGGAAGGCCGGGGGAGGCTCAAGGAGCTGAGCGAGCGGGCCATCCTGGCCCAGCGCAGCCGGATCGGCTTCGTCTTCCAGAACTTCAACCTCTTCCCGCACCTGACCGCGCTGGACAACGTGGCTGCCGCTCCCGTGGCCACCGGGAAGCTGACCAGGCCCGAGGCGCAGGAGCTGGCCCGTGAACTGCTCGGCCGGGTGGGCCTGGCCGACAAGGTCGGCGCCCATCCACGGCAGTTGTCGGGCGGCCAGCAGCAGCGGGTCGCCATCGCACGCGCCCTCGCCCTGCGGCCGGGGGTCATCCTCTTCGACGAACCCACCTCCGCGCTCGATCCCGAACTGGTCGGCGAAGTCCTGGCCGTCATCAAGGACCTGGCCACCAGCGGGACCACCCTGATCATCGTCACCCACGAGATCGGCTTCGCCCGTGAGGTCGCCGACCAGATCGTCTTCCTCGACGAGGGCCGGATCGTCGAACAGGGCCCGCCCACCGAGGTGCTGGACCAGCCGAAGCACGAGCGGACCAGGGATTTCTTGAGCAAGGTGCTCTGACCCCGCCGTTCGTCCCACTGCCGCGGCCCCGCCGTGGCTCGCCCCCACACCACCGAAGAACCCACACCACACCGCCACCGCCACTCACCGAACCAAGGACAGCCATGCGCATCCGCAGCCTCCGCAGCCGACTCCTCCGCGGCCTCACCACGGGCACCGCCGTCGCCACCCTCGCCACCGGCATCTCCGCCTGCGGGGGCAACAGCGACGCGGCCGGCAGGTCCGACAGCAGGCCGTCCGGGACGGTCGCCGTGGGCGCCCTCTCCAACGGAGCCGGCAAGGAGACCGACCTCAAGGTCTCCGAGGTCAAGTCCATCAGTGCCAAGCTGCCTCGGCCGATCGCCAAGAAGGGCAAGCTGGTCATCGGCGTCGGCGCCCTGCCGGCCGGCTTCCCGCCGCTGGCCTTCGTGGGCGACGACCAGAAGACCCTCACCGGAGCCGAACCGGACTTCGGCCGGCTGGTGGCCGCGGTCCTCGGGCTGAAGCCCGAGCTGAAGAACTCGACCTGGGAGAACATGTTCGTCGGCATCGACAGCGGCCGGGTCGACGCGGCCTTCTCCAACGTCACCGACACCGAGGAGCGCAAGAAGAAGTACGAGTTCGCCACCTACCGGCAGGACAACCTGGGGTTCGAGGTGCCCAAGAAGAGCACCTGGAACTTCGACGGCGACTACCGGAACCTGGCCGGCAGGACGTTCTCGGTGAGCCGGGGCACCAACCAGGAGAAGATCCTGCTGGAGTGGAAGGCGAAGCTGAAGAACGAGGGCAAGGACCTCACCGTCAAGTACTACCCGGACGCCAACAGTGTCTACCTGGCGCTGAACAGCGGGAAGATCGACGCCCACTTCGGCCCCAACCCCGGAATCGCGTACCACATCACCCGGACGGCGAGGACCCCCAACGCGACGCGTAGTGCGGGCAAGTTCTCCGGGGCCGGCGCAAAGCTCCAGGGGTTGATCGCGGCGACCTCGAAGAAGGGCAGCGGGCTGGCCGAGCCGGTCTCCGAGGCGATCAACTACCTGATCGAGCACGGCCAGTACGCCAAGTGGCTGGCCGCCTGGAACCTCTCCAACGAGGCGGTCAAGACCTCCCAGGTCAACCCGCCCGGCCTGCCGCTCGAGAACTCCTGATCAACGCTCGCACGGGTCTTTGCCGCCCGGGACGCCGGCGCCACGTCGGAGTCCCGGGCGCACCGAACCGCCATGTCCGCCACGGATGACACCGATGTCACGAATCCCACGGATGCCACGGATTCCACGGAGCCCTCTCACCACCATGTCCACCAGCGTCTCTCCTTCCCCCGCGCAGAGCCCGGCAGAACCGCACGTCCTGGACAACGCCGTATGGGCCGCGCTGACCGGGCCGCATGCTCGGTTCGCCGAGCGCCTCGGCCGCGCTGCCCGCTACCCCCTGGACGTGTGCCCCTTCACCGCCCTCGCCGACCCGGCCGATCCGGAGGCCTGGGAGGACCTGGCCGCGTTGGTCGGCCCGGACACCGCCACCGCCGTCACGGGCGCGCGCGCCGCCCCCGACGGATGGGACACCGTGGAGAGCGGGCAGGGCGTCCAACTGGTCGACACCGGGCTGGACGCCGAACCGGCCCCCGAAGCGGTGCGCCTCGGACCGGAAGACATCCCCGAGATCCTGGACCTGATCGCCCTGACCAGGCCGGGCCCCTTCCTGCCCCGCACCGTCGAACTCGGCACCTACCTCGGCATCCGGCACCGGGGAGCGCTCATCGCCATGGCGGGGGAGCGCGTGCGTCCGCCGGGCTGGACCGAGATCAGCGCGGTCTGCACCCACCCGGCACACCGGGGACAGGGCCTGGCCACACGACTGGTCCGGGCGGTGGCGGCCGGGATCCGGGAGCGCGGGGACACCCCCTTCCTCCACACCCACGCCGGCAACACCACCGCCATCCGCCTCTACGAGTCGATCGGCTTCACCCTGCGCCATCGCACGAACTTCCTGCTGGTGCGCACCCCGGACGGTCGTCCGGCACCGACGCCGTGAACAGGCAGCCGCCCTGCCCGCCCACGCCCAGACGCCGAAGGGAACCGACATGATCACCTCCGAGAACCGTCCCGCACGAACCTCCGCGGGCGCTGCCGCCGACGACATCCTCCGCCGCACCCTGCGGCGCCACGCAGCCGGAGTCACGGTGATCACCGTGCCGGGCCCGGCCGGCTTCACGGCCACCTCCTTCACCTCCGTATCGCTGCGGCCGCCCCTCGTGTCCTTCTGCCTGAGCCTGGGCGCCTCGACCGCGCCGGCCGTGCGCGCGGCGGACCGGTTCGCCGTCCACCTCCTCGGCACCCAGAACGCCGAAGTGGCACGGCAGTTCGCGCTCAGTGGCACCGACCGGTTCCAGGGCGTCGACTGGACCGAGCACGCGGACGGCCTGCCCGTCCTCGCCGACGTACCCGTCTGGCTCATTGCCAGGGTGACGCTGCGTCAGCCCGTCGGCGACCATCTGCTGGTCGTCGGCGAGGTCGAGACCGGCGAGGTGCGTCAGGACGCGACGGCACTGGTGCACCACGACGGGGCCTTCGCCGCGGCCCGTCCACTGCTCCCACCACCGATCCGTCGCGCTTCATGACCAGCGCGACGATCACCCCGATCACTCTGATCACCACGCTCACTCTGATTACCCCGATCACCACGCCCATCCCGCTCACGACGAGATGAGCCCGCTCCCGGTACACGAGCCCACTCCCGGTACTCACGACCCTTCAGGAAGGCGCCCCATCGTGTCCTCATCCCCCTCCTCCCCGCCCTCTTCGGCCCGTTCCTCCGCTCCGCTGCACCTGGCCGTCGCGCTCGACGGCGCGGGCTGGCACCCTGCCGCCTGGCGCGAGCCGGTGGCCCGGCCCCGGGACCTGTTCACCGCCGGCTACTGGGCCGACCTCGTTGCCGAGGCCGAACGCGGGCTGCTCGACTTCGTGACGATCGAGGACTCGCTCGGACCACAGTCCTCGCACTTCCTGGAACCGGACGGGCGTACCGACCAGGTGCGCGGACGGCTCGACGCCGTCCTCATCGCCGCCCGCGTCGCCCCGCTGACCCGGCACATAGGACTCGTGCCGACCGTGGTGGCCACCCACACCGAGCCGTTCCACCTCTCCAAGGCGATCGCCACCCTCGACTACGTGAGCACCGGTCGAGCGGGCCTGCGCGTGCAGGTGACGGCGCGCCCGAACGAGGCCGCGCACTTCGGCCGCCGTACGTTCCCCCGGTTCGAGCTCGGGGACCTCGACACCCCGACCGTACGGGACCTGACGACCGACCTCCTCGACGAGGCGGCCGACTACGTCGAAGCGGTGCGCCGGCTGTGGGACAGCTGGGAGGACGACGCGGAGATCCGGGACGTGGCCACCGGCCGCTTCATCGACCGCGACAAGCTGCACTACATCGACTTCGAGGGCAGGCACTTCAGCGTCAAGGGCCCCTCGATCACACCCCGGCCGCCGCAGGGCCAGCCCCTGGTGAGCGCGCTGGCGCACGAGAACGCCACCGGTGCCCCGTTCCGGCTGGTGGCCCGCTCCGCCGACGTCGGGTACCTCACGCCGCACGACACGGACCAGGCGCGCGCCGTTGTCGCCGCGGTGCGGGCCGAACAGGACGCGGCGGGGCGTGCGGACGAGCCGCTGCGCCTGTTCGGCGATCTGGTGGTGTTCCTGGACGACACTCCGGCCGCCGCGAAGGCCCGCCGGGACCGTCTCGACGCCCTCGCGGGACACGCCTACACCAGCGACGCCCGGATCTTCACCGGCACGCCCGCCCAACTCGCCGATCTGCTGCTGGAGGTGAGCAAGGCCGGACTGTCCGGCTTCCGGCTGCGCCCCGCCGTCCTGGGACACGACCTTCCCGCGATCACCAGGGGCCTGGTCCCCGAACTCCAGAGCCGAGGCGCCTTCCGGCGCGCCTACGAGGCCGGAACCCTGCGCGGGCTGCTCGGACTCGCCCGCCCCGCCAACCGCTACGCCACCGCCACCGCCACCGCCTGAGCCGGAGGGACTTAACGAATGAGCACGTCGTCAACGGACAAGCCGCTCAAGCAGATCCACCTCGCGGCACACTTCCCGGGCGTCAACAACACCACGGTGTGGAGCGACCCCGAGGCCGGCAGCCACATCGAGTTCAGCTCCTTCGCGCACTTCGCGCGGACCGCCGAACGAGCCAAGTTCGACTTCCTGTTCCTCGCCGAGGGGCTGCGGCTGCGCGAGCAGGGCGGAAGGCTCTACGACCTCGACGTGGTGGGACGGCCCGACACCTTCACCGTCCTCACCGCACTCGCGGCCGTCACCGAACGCCTCGGTCTGACCGGCACCATCAACTCCACCTTCAACGAGCCCTACGAGGTCGCCCGCCAGTTCGCCAGCCTCGACCACCTGTCGGGCGGGCGCGCCGCCTGGAACGTGGTCACCTCCTGGGACGCCTTCACCGGCGAGAACTTCCGCCGCGGTGGCTTCCTGCCACAGGAGGAGCGCTACACCCGGGCCGAGGAGTTCCTGACCACGGCCCACGAGCTGTTCGACTCCTGGCGCGGCGACGAGATCATCGCCGACCAGGCGACCGGCACCTTCCTGCGCGACGCCAAGGCCGGAGCCTTCGTCCATCAGGGCGAGCAGTTCGACATCAGCGGACAGTTCAACGTCCCGCGCGGCCCCCAGGGACGCCCGGTGATCTTCCAGGCCGGAGAGTCCGACGAGGGGCGCGAGTTCGCGGCCTCCAGCGCCGACGCGATCTTCAGCCGGTACAGCAAGCTGGAGGAGGGGCAGGCCTTCTACCAGGACGTCAAGGGCCGCCTCGCCCGTTACGGGCGCAGGCCCGACCAGCTGCTGATCCTGCCCGCCGCGACGTTCGTGCTCGGCGACACCGACGCCGAGGCCCGGGAACTCGCCCACGAGGTACGCAGACAGCAGGTCAGCGGCGCGACCGCGATCAAGTACCTGGAGCACATCTGGAACCGGGACCTGTCCGCGTACGACCCGGAGGGCCCGCTGCCCGAGGTCGACCCGGTCCCCGGCGAGAACACCATCGCCCTCGGCCGGGCCAGCGTACGGCAGTTCCGTGACCCGTTCGCCGTCGCCAAGGAGTGGCGCGAGCGAGCCGAGGCGAAGAACCTCTCCATCCGCGAGCTGGTCATCGAGACCACCACCCGCCAGTCCTTCATCGGCTCCCCGGCCACCGTCGCCGAGAGCATCGACGAACTCGTCCAGGCGGACGCCGCCGACGGTTTCATCCTCGTCCCGCACATCACCCCCGGCGGCCTGGACGTCTTCGCCGACACCGTGGTCCCGCTGCTCCAGGAGCGCGGAGTGTTCCGCACGGAGTACGAGGGCACCACCCTGCGCGACCACCTCGGCCTGGACCACCCGGACACCGGGGCGCCGGCCCGGCGGGAGGCCTCATGAGCAGCACACCCCTCGGCGTCCTCGACCTGGTCCCGATCACGTCCGGCTCCACGGCCACCGAAGCGCTCCGCAACTCCATCGACCTGGCCCGGCAGGCCGAGCGCTTCGGCTACGCCCGCTACTGGTTCGCCGAACACCACCTCAATCCGGGCGTGGCGGGCACCTCACCCGCCGTCGTCCTCGCCCTGACCGCGTCCGCGACATCGACGATCCGGCTCGGCTCCGGCGCCGTGCAGCTCGGTCACCGCACCGCTCTGTCCACGGTCGAGGAGTTCGGTCTGATCGACGCGCTGCACCCCGGGCGGCTCGATCTGGGCCTCGGACGCTCCGGCGGCCGCCCCGCCGGACCGCCCGCCGCCCCGCTGCCGACCGCGACGCCCGTCGTCGACGGACGCGCCCCCAACGGGCTGCGGATCCCGGAGCGCTTCTCCTTCGCGCACCTGCTGGGCTCGCCCAGGATCGCCCTCCAGCGCAGGCTGCTTCAGCAGCCGGGCGCCGAGTCCCAGGACTACGGCGAGCAGGTCGACGACATCCTCGCGCTGCTGGCCGGCACCTACCGGTCCGCGGACGGCATCGAGGCGCACGTCATCCCGGGGGAGGGCGCCGACGTGGAGGTGTGGATCCTGGGGAGCAGCGGCGGACAGAGCGCCGAGGTCGCCGGCCGCAACGGTCTGCGGTTCACGGCGAACTACCACGTCAGCCCGGCCACCGTGCTGGAGGCGGCGGAGGGCTACCGGGCCGCGTTCCAGCCCTCCGACGTGCTCGACAAGCCGTACCTGAGCGTCTCGGCCGATGTCGTCGTCGCCGAGGACGACGAGACCGCCCGCGCACTCGCCACCGGCTACGGCCTCTGGGTCCGCAGCATCCGCACCGCCGAGGGCGCGATCGAGTTCCCCACGCCCGAGCAGGCTCGCTCCCATGCGTGGACCGAGGCCGACAGGGGGCTGGTCGCCGACCGCGTCGAGACCCAGTTCGTCGGCTCCCCGGGCCGGGTGGCCGACCAACTGGAGCGGCTGCAGGAGGCCACCGGAGCCGACGAACTGCTCGTCACCACCATCACGCACGGCCATGCCGACCGGGTGCGGTCCTACGAGCTGCTGGCCGAGGAGTGGCAGCGCAGATGAGTGGGCGCCCGTGCGCGGTGGGGAGGTCACCCGGAGGTCACCCGGCGGCCGCCCCACCGCGGACGGGCCTGGCGGATTCCAGCCGGTCCAGCCGCGCCGACCCGTGTCCACAGGGGCTTTCTGTGACTGCTTTTGTGAACGAAATGCTGCGTGTACGTGGCGGGAGAATCAGATGGTGAGACAAGGGCTGTTGCGTCATTGACGTGGCTGAATTTCGCTGCCAGCCTCGCAGTGTGAGTCTTTTGCAGAACTTCACCGCACGCCTGCACGTCGATCTGCGACGCCAGGCCAGTGCCATCTGTGCCGCTGGCCGCTAGAGCTGCCGACGGCCGCTGGAGCTGCCGCTCAGCGTCAGTTCCTGAGCGACCCCTGATCCCGGTGCACCCGCTCGCCCGGGAATTCCCCGTCGCCTGGTGATTCTCGCCGCGTCCCCACCCGGAATCCGCGGAATTCGGTGCGCGAGCCGCTTTGTTTCACCCCGCCCTTCGTATTTCCCATTTCGGTTTCGTGTCGCGGGCCGGTATTGAGCCCCGCCGGAATCGGGACGGCGGTTCCGGCCGCCGCACACCCTCTCCCGGCGTCCGCGACAGCACGCCGTACGCGTACCGCCGTGCTCCACCCACCGATGTGAACAGGACCCTTCCATGAGCTCCTTCAGCACGCTGACGACCCCATCGAACCGACGACAGTTCCTCACCCTGCTGGGCCTCTCGGCGGTCGCGGTCAGCTGCGGCGCCGGGGGCGGCGGCTCGGCCGAGGACCAGACCAAGACCCTGCGGTACCAGGGCTGGGCGGGGTCCGTCATCCTGCCCGAACTGGCCGAGGACCTCGGCTTCCTGGAGGACGTGAAGCTGAAGTGGGTCGGCAACACGATCAGCGGGCCGCAGGACATCCAGTCGGCGGCCACCGGACAGGTCGACTTCGGCGGCGCGTTCAACGGAGCCGTCGTCAAACTCGCCGCGAGAAAGGCGCCCATCACGGCGGTCATCAGCTACTACGGCGTCGACAAGGCCGCCTACAACGGCTTCTACGTCCTCAAGGACAGCCCGCTCCATTCGGCCCGTGACCTGATCGGCAAGAAGGTCGGGATGAACACGCTCGGCGCCCACTCCGAGGCGATGCTCGACATCTACCTGCAACGCCACGGCCTGTCGCGGGCGGACATCAAGAAGGTCGAGCCGTTGGTGGTGCCCCCGGTCAACACCGAGCAGTCGCTGCGGCAGCAGCAGATCCAGGTCGGCGTCCTCGGCGACATCCTGCGGGACAAGGCCCTGCAGTCCGGCGGCATCAGGCCGCTGTTCACCGACCACCAGTTGCTCGGCGACTTCTCCGCCGGCACGTATGTGGTCAACGACCGCTTCCTGAAGCAGAACCCCGACACCGCGCGCACCTTCGTCACGGGCATCGCGCGCGCCATCGAATGGGCCCGCGCCACACCGCGCGAAAAGGTCATCGAGCGGCAGATCCAGATCGTCAAGAAGCGTGGCCGCAACGAGGACACCGCTCCGCTGAAGTACTGGAAGTCCTTCGGCGTCGCCGAGACCGGCGGGCGCATCACCGACAAGGACCTCCAACTGTGGATCGACTGGCTCGCCGAACGCGGTGACATCGACAAGGGCGAGGTCAAGGCGTCGGACCTCTACACCAACGAGTTCAACGCGTACAGCCGCAAGGACGACCGGAAGAACCATCCGAATGACACGTCGTCCGCGGCCGAGCCGACCTCCAAGAGCGGGAGCTGACCCATGTCCGGATCCGCCACACCGAAGATCGAGTTCGAGCAGGTACGCAAGGTCTTTCCCGCCAAGAGGGGGAGGGCCCAGCGACGCGGCTCGGCGCACGGGGACGGTGAGTTCACCGCCCTGGACGGCGTCGACCTGCGGATCGACGCCGGGGAGTTCGTCGTCGTGGTCGGCCCCAGCGGATGCGGCAAGTCCACGCTCCTGGACCTGCTGGGCGGGCTCGCCCGGCCGACCGACGGACGGATCCTCCTGGACGGGGAGCCCGTGACCGGGCCCGGTCTGGACCGCGGGATCGTCTTCCAGCAGTACGCCCTGCTGCCCTGGCGCACCGCCCTGGGCAACGTCGAGTTCGGCCTGGAGGCGACCGGCGTGCCACGGCGCGAGCGCGCCGCGCGTGCCCGCGAGTACCTGGACCTGGTCGGGCTCTCCGGATTCGAGCACCGTCACCCGCACGAGCTGTCCGGCGGTATGCGCCAGCGCGTGGCCATCGCCCGCTCCCTCGCCTACGACCCAGACGTCCTGCTGATGGACGAGCCGTTCGCCGCGTTGGACGCCCAGACCCGGGAGTCGCTCCAGGACGAGCTGCTGCGCATCTGGCAGCGCACCGGCAAGACCGTCGTCTTCATCACCCACGGCATCGAGGAGGCCGTCTACCTGGGGCAACGGGTGGCCGTCATGACCTCCAGGCCCGGTCGCATCAAGCAGGTGGTGCCGATCGGCTTCGACTCCCGCACCGCGACGGACGACCTGCGGTCCAGCCCCGAGTTCGCACGGTACCGACACGAGATCTGGACGCTGCTGCACGACGAGGTGACCAGGACCCAGCTGCTGGAGAAGGAAGAGGTCTCCGTATGAGTCTCGCAAGTGGTTCGAGCACCCGACGCACGGCCCTGGAGGACCGCACGGCTCCGGATGAACTCGCCGCGCCGACCGCCGGCACCCTGGCGGAGCCCACCGAGAAGCCCGCGACCGCCCCGAGCAGGCCGCGGCTCCACCGTGCTCCGGTGGTGCCGCGCATCCTGCGCGCGGCACTGACCGGCGCCACCAAGTCCGCGGCGATCGTCGCCCTGCTGCTGGCCTGGGAGCTGGCGCCCCGCTTCGGCCTGGTGGACCGGACCTTCCTGCCGCCCTTCAGCGAGGTCGCCCAGGCATGGTGGGAACTCGTGGCCAACGGCCAGCTCGCCGACAACGCACAGGCGAGCCTGGTGCGTTCGTTCAGCGGATTCGGCATAGCCGTCGCGGTGTCCGTACCGCTGGGCCTGCTCATCGGCTGGTACCGACCCGTCGCCGATCTCCTCAACCCCTTGCTGCAGGTCTTTCTCAACACCGCGGCCCTCGCCCTGCTGCCGGTGTTCGTCCTCCTCCTCGGCATCGGGGAGACGTCGAAGATCTCCATCGTGGTGTACGCGTGCGCCTGGCCGATCCTGTTCAACACCATCAGCGCGGTACGCACCGTCGACCCCACCCTGCTGAGGCTGGCCAAGTCCATGGACCTGTCCGCCCCGCGGCTGTTCCAGAAGGTGATCCTGCCGGCCTCGGTGCCGACGATCTTCACCGGAATCCGGCTGGCCGGGGCGGTGTCCATCGTCGTCCTGGTCGCCGCCGAGATGATCGGCGCCAAGGCCGGCCTCGGCTATCTGATCAACGCGTCCCAGTACAACTTCGCCATTCCGCAGATGTACGCCGGCATCGTCACGATCTCCGTCATCGGCGTGGCCTTCAACCAGCTGCTGGTGGCCGTGGAGAAGCGGCTCAGCTCGTGGCGCGTCCCCACGACGAGCTGACGCCCCTCATCGCCCCCGCGCAAGGAACCCGGAAGGATCCTCCATGCCCGCAACCAGCACCCATGGTCCCCGCCACCTTCACCTCAACGCCTTCCTGATGAACGCCGGCCACCACGACGCCGCCTGGCGCCATCCGCGCACCCAGCCCGAATGCGTCACCGACCGGCGCTACTTCCAGCACCTCGCGCAGACCGCCGAACGCGGCAAGCTCGACTCGGTCTTCCTCGCCGACGGCCTGGCCCTGTGGGGCAAGGTCCAGCACAACGTGCTCGGTGGCTTCGAACCGCTCACCCTCCTTTCGGCCCTGGCGACGGCGACCGAGCGCATCGGCCTGATCGCCACCGTCTCCACCACCTTCAACGAGCCCTTCCACACCGCCCGGAAGTTCGCCTCCCTCGACCACCTCAGCGGCGGGCGCGCCGGCTGGAACATCGTCACCTCCGGCACGGTCGACGAGGCCCGCAACTTCGGGCAGGACGAACACCTCGAACACGGCCTGCGCTACGACCGGGCGCGGGAGTTCGTCGACGTCGCCACCAAGCTGTGGGACAGCTGGGCGGACGACGCGGTCCTGATCGACCGCGAGCGCGGGATCTACGCGGACCCCGACAGGGTCCGGCCCATCGATCACCGCGGCGAGCACTTCGCCGTACAGGGGCCGCTGAACGTGCCGCGCAGCCCGCAGGGGCACCCGCTGCTGGTGCAGGCCGGTTCTTCCGAGGACGGCAAGGACTTCGCCGCCCAGTACGCCGAGGCCGTGTTCACCGCACAGCAGACCCTCGCCGACGGGCAGGCCTTCTACAAGGACCTGAAGAACCGCCTCGCCCGCTACGGACGGTCCGAGGACGACCTGAAGATCCTGCCCGGCATCTGCCCGGTCATCGGCTCGACGGAGGCCAAGGCCCGCGCCTTCGAGCAGGAGCTGACCGATCTCCAGGTGCCGGAGTACGGACTCGCCCAGTTGTCGGGGATGCTCGGCACCGACCTGACCGGCCTGCCGTTGGACGGTCCGCTGCCCGTGCTGCCCGAGGAACGGGACATCAACGGCAACAAGAGCCGATTCACCCTGGTCGCCGAACTGGCCCGGCGCGACGGGCTGACCCTGCGCGAGCTGATCGCGCGCCTCGGCGGCGGGCGCGGCCATCGCGTCCTCGCCGGGACGCCGGAGCAGATCGCGGACCATCTCGAAGAGTGGTTCACCCAGGGAGCCGCCGACGGCTTCAACGTCATGCCGCCGCATCTGCCGGGCGGCCTGGAGGACTTCGTCGACCACGTGGTGCCGATCCTCCAGGAGCGCGGCCTGTTCCGCACCGAGTACACCGGCCGCACCCTGCGCGAGCACTACGGCCTGCCCCGCCCCGCGGGCCGGCTCGCCCCCTCGGTCGGCGCCGCCGAGGGACAGCCGGCATGACCGGGCCCGACCTCACCACGGACGTCCCGCCCCCTCCTGAGACCGCCGGATCCCGCGACCGCGAACTCCCGACCCGCCCACACTCCCAAACCTCCGACCTGCCGAAACTCCTGAAAGGAACCCACACATGAGCACCAACGCAGGCTTCGACGTCCGCCGGATCGGCGGACGCATCGGCGCCGAGGTCGTCGGCGTCGACCTCTCCGCCGACCACGACCCGGCGATCGTCGCCGAGATCAACGCGGCGCTGCTGGAACACAAGGCGCTGGTCTTCCGCGGCCAGCAGCTGGACGACGCCGGGCAGCTGCGCTTCGCCTCCCTCTTCGGCCGACTCACCACCGCCCACCCCACCGTCCCGTCCGTCGACGGGCAGCCCAACATCCTGCCCGTCGACGGGGACGAGGGAATCCGCGCCAACCACTGGCACACCGACGTCACCTTCGTCCGCACACCCCCGAAGGCATCGACGCTGCGCAGCATCGTCGTCCCGCCCTACGGCGGCAACACGCTGATCGCCAACTCGGCCGCGGCCTACCAGGACCTGCCCGAGGCGTTGCGCGAGCTGGCGGACCGGCTGTGGGCGGTGCACACCAACGACTACGACTACGCCGCCCCGAAGAACGACAAGGCGGCCGAGCACCGCAAGCAGTTCGTCTCGCGCAGGTACCGCACCGCGCACCCGGTGGTACGCGTGCACCCCGAGACGGGGGAGCGCGGCCTGTTCATCGGGGGCTTCGCGCAGACCATCGAGGGCCTCGGCCCCTCCGAGTCCCGGGATCTGCTGCGCATCTTCCAGTCCTACGTGACGCGGCCGGAGAACATCGTCCGGGTGGCCTGGACACCGGGTGACCTCGTCCTCTTCGACAACCGCAGCACCCAGCACTACGCCCCCGACGACTACGGCGACCTGCCGCGCCTGCTGCACCGGGTGACCGTCGCCGGGGACGCCCCGGTGGGCATCGACGGCACCTCCAGCCGTGCTCTCGAAGGCGGTGACGCGGACCACTACACACCAGCCGCGGCCTGAGGCCCGCGGTCCGGAAGGAGAGCATCAGTTCCGGGCTTGGTCGGCCGATCGGCCCTTGTCGGCGAACAGGTCGATCAGGCCCTGGGCTGTGTTGTCGTCGGAGTCGATCGCGGGGAGCTCGGCACCCTCATAGGTGACGACCTCGGTGCTGCGGAGGAGCATGGCCTGCTCGTACTCGCTGAGCGCGGCCTCGATGTCGTCGGGGTGCGCGGCGAGGGCCTTGCCGAGTTCGGCGCCGTCGAGCATGGCCAGGTTGGCGCCTTCGCCGTTCGGGGCCGCGAGGTGGGCGGCGTCGCCGAGCAGGGTCACCCCCGGCACCCGGTCCCACCGGTGCCCGGTCGGCAGGGCGTAGTGGGGGCGCAGGACCGGCTCGGTGTCGCCGTCGGTGATCAGCGCGGTGAGCTCCGGTGCCCAGGCGTCGAACTCCCCGGCGATCCGCGCCGTGGCCGCCGCGGCATCGGTGAAATCGATGGCGGCGAACCAGTCCAGCGGCCTGGACAGCGCCACGTAGGTGTGCAGGGTGTCGCCGCGTTCCCGGTGAGCGAAGATCTCCTTGCCCGGCGCGGGCGCCATCAGCATCCCGCCACCGACCGCTTTGGCGGCGGCCGGGTGCCGGGTGTCGGCGTCGAACAGGTAGGTCTCGACGAACGACGTGCCGGTGTACTCGGGTGTGGCGGTGGAGAGCAGCGGCCGGACCCGTGACCACGCGCCGTCCGCGCCGACCAGCAGACTGGTGACGACGCTGCCGCGGTCGGCGAACGCCACCTGATGGCACCCCTCGCCGAGGGCGCGGGTGCTGCTGACCTTGTGCCCCCATTGGACGGTGCCGGCCGGGAGCGCGTCGAGCAGGATCTGTCGCAGCTCGCCGCGCTGCACCTCGGGACGTCCCCCGGTGCCGTCGTCGGCTTGGTCGAGCAGCACGGTTCCGTCCCGGTCGAGGACCCGCATCGCCTGACGGCCCTCCAGGACGATGGCGTGGAACTCGTCCACCAGACCGGCCGCCTCGAGGGCGAGTTGCCCGTTGTAGTCGTGGATGTCGAGCATCCCGCCCTGCGAACGCGCGGCCGGGGAGGAATCCGCCTCGTAGACCGTCACCGGTATTCCGTGGACGTGCAGGACGCGGGCCAGCGTGAGTCCGCCGAGCCCCGCGCCGACGATCGTGACAGGGGTGTGCATGGTGGCTCCTCGGGATCTGAGCCGGCCGGTGGGCTCCGGCCGGCCGTCCCCAGAAAGGTGTCAGGCCCTGCCGACGGGCCGCCGACACCGGAGGGACAGCCCCTGATAGACGACCGACACCGCACCTCGGTCCCGACATCTACCGAGCCGAGCCCTCCAGGTTGCGGGTCATCCGTTCCAGGACGCTGACGGCGGTCCGGTACTCGTCACGGGGGATACCGGCCGTCGACAACTCACGGAAGGCGTGGACGCGTTCGGCGACGCGGGCGAGGCGGGTGCGGCCGTCTTCGGTCAGGGCGAGCCGGCCCGGCTCCGGGCGGGCGACCCAGCCGTCGGTGACGACCGTCTCGACGGCGGCGGTCAGACAGCCGGCGTCGGCGTTGGCGGCCAGAAGGGTCAGCACTTCGGTGTCGGTGGCCGTCGGATCGTCCTCGACGATGTTGAGGACCTGCCAGGCAATCCGGGTGAGGCCGAACTCGGCCAACATGGCGTTCATATGGCAGGTGAGAGCGTGGTCGGTGCGGTTGAGCCAGTAACCGATGGGCTTCATCTCGTGCTCCTGAGCGGGTCAGTGGTGCCGGGCCCGGGCGCGGCGAGGCAGTAGCCGTACGAGGGCGCAGCAGGCGAGGGTGGCCACGGCGACCACGGCGAGGCTGTGGACGGCCGCGGTCGCGGGGGCGCCGGCGGTGTGGAAGTAGACGGTGGTGATGGCCGCGGCGCCGATGCTGTTGGCGAGTTGTCCGACGGCGGAGAGGGCACCGCTGGCGCTGCCCGACTCCTTCGGGCCGACGTCGCCGAGGGTGACCTCGTACACGGTGCCGAAGCAGGTGCCGAGACCCAGGCCGGTGACGAACACCGGGGCGACGAGTGTCCACGTCGTCGGGCCGGTGGCGTGGAGCAGGGCGAGTAGCGACAGCGTGCCGGTCAGCGTGAGCAGCAGTCCGATGAGGATGAGCGTGCGGCCGAGGCGGGCCATCAGGCGGTGCGCGGCGATCGAGGCGACGATGATGCCGGCGGCGACCGGGGCGAGGCCGAGGGAGGTCTGGGTCGGGGTGCGGTGCAGCCCGTCCTGGAGGAAGAGGGAGAGCACGAGGAGCAGACCGGTGACCGCCGCGTTGAAGACGAGCCCGAGGATCAGGCCGGAGGTGAAGCCGCGGTTCTTCAGCAGCGAGGGTTCGATGAGCGGGCCGGCGGCGCTTCGTTGACGCCGGCAGAACAGCGCGAAGAGCAGGGCGCCGGCGGTGAGGGAGAGGAGCGGGACGAGGGTCCAGCCGTGGCTGGAGCCGTCGATCAGGCCGTAGAGCAGGCCGAGCATCGTGGCGGCGAGCAGTCCGGATCCCGGAACGTCGACGGTGACCGTCCGGTCGCCTGCGTCGCGGGGCAGCAGCCGGGCGGCCAGGGCGATCGCGAGGCCGCCGAGTGCGATGTTGATCAGGAACATGGAGCGCCAGCCGAAGCTGTCGATGAGCACCCCGGCGAGGACCGGGCCGCCGATCGCCGACAGGCCGAGGCAGGGGGCGAAGACGCCGAACGCCTTGCCGATCTCGTTCGGGGGGAAGACCGCGCCGAGGATGCCGAAGCCCTGGGGGATCACGAGGGCGCCGAAGGCTCCTTGGAGGAGGCGGAACCCGATGACGGAGGCGGGGCCCGCGGCCAGGCCGCAGGCGACGGACGCGAGCGTGAAGCCGGTCAGGCCGATCAGGAACAGGCGGCGGCGGCCGAACTTGTCGCCGAGCCTGCCGCCGACCACCAGCAGGACGCCCATGGCCAGCGCGTAACCGGCACCCAGCCACTGGACGAGGGTGTCCCCGCCGTGCAGGTCGTCGGCGATGGTCGGGGCGGCGACATTGGTGATCGTGGCGTCGAGGAGGTCGAGGACCGCGGCGAAGAGGACGACGGCGAGGACGGCCCATCGTCGGCGGTCGGTCTTGTTCTGCGGGGTGGCGGGGGCCTGGTTCAAGGCCGTGGACATGGAATTCCTTGGGTGAGGGGACGGACCGGTGTGGTGCCGGCCCGTCCGGATCAGTGCCGGGTGAAGGAGCCGGCGTTCTCCTGGGCCCACTGCCGGAAGGTGCGGGCGGGGCGGCCGAGGAGGGTCTGGGTGGTGTCGGCGATGGCCGCCGGACCGTGGTTGGCGGCCTCCCACAGGTCGAGCAGCGAGGCGACCATCGGCGCGGGCATGTGGCGGCCCATCTGCTGCTCGGCCTCGGTGCGGCTGATGTGCTCGACCGCGATCCGGTGGCCGATGGCCTCGGCCAGCACGGCGATCTGCTCGCGGAAGGTGAGCGACTCGGGGCCGGTCAGGGTGACCGAGCGGCCGGTGAGGGAGGTGCCGGTCAGCGCCTCGACGGCGATGTCGGCGATGTCGTCGGGGTGGATGGGCGCGATGTGTGCGTCCGGATAGGCGAGTTGGATCGGCATCGACCGGCCGATGAAGTAGGCCCAGCCGAGGGAGTTGCTGGCGAAGGCGTCCGGGCGCAGGAAGGTGCGGGTGAGGTCGGAGTCGGCGAGGGCGCGCTCGACGTGGAGGCTGTGGCCGGCGAGCGGGTCGTTCTCGGCGTCCGGGCCCAGGACCGAGGAGGACGAGAGCAGGACGATGTGCTCGACGCCGGCGGCCTCGGAGGCCTTGACCAGCTCCCGGATGCCGGCCGGCTGGGGGTAGAGGAAGACCTGGCGGACGCCGCGGAGCGCGGAGTCGAAGGTCTCGGGTCGGTCGAGGGCGAGCTCGGCGACCTCGACGCCGTCCGGGGTGGTCAGTTCGGCGGGGTGGGCGCTGGCGGCGCGGACGGTGAGACCGGCGGAGTGCAGGCGGCTGATGACGGCCTGACCGACCTTGCCGCGGGAGCCGGTGATGAGGGTGGTCATGAAGGTGCTCCGTTCGATGTTCGGAGTTCGATGCCTGAAGGCATATGCATGCTGACACGCACACAATTGCAAGTCAACACATGCCTTCGTGGAGACATTCATGTCTGTACGATGGGGGCATGACGAAGCGCGAGTCGAAGACCGCCGACGAGCTGCTGGACGCCGTGGGCCCGGCCTTCGGGAGACTGCGGCGCTCCTCGCTCCTGGAGGTCGAGGACCCGATTTCCCAGAAGGACCTCAGCCGTACGCTGGTGCTCAGAGTCGTCCTGGAGGCCGAACAGGACGCCACGGAGGGCGAGTCGGACGAGGGGTCCGACGCCGGTGAGATCACCGTCGGCGCGGTCGCCCAGCACCTGGGCGTCGACCCGTCGGTGGCCAGCCGCATGGTCTCCGACTGCATCTCGGCCGGCTATCTGATCCGCGC
The DNA here is from genome assembly GCF_056436545.1 of Streptomyces sp. NPDC043738. NCBI lineage: Bacteria > Bacillati > Actinomycetota > Actinomycetes > Kitasatosporales > Streptomycetaceae > Streptomyces > Streptomyces sp. NPDC043738. Next base: position 111,615 of record NZ_JBWKCJ010000014.1, read on the forward strand.
GGCCTCCCAGCGGGACGGCCGCCGCACCGTCCTCCACCTCAGCGCCGAGGGCCGTGAGCTGATGGCCCGCTTCGCCCGCCACCAGCGCTCGGCCTTCGAGTCCATCACCGCCGACTGGACCGAGCAGGAGCGCCTGGACTTCGCCCGCCTCATGCTCAAGTACGTCGACTCCCAGGACGCCCTCCGCCACCGGAGCCCGGGCAGGAACGCTCCGCACTGAGCCGTCCCGGCGCCTGTCCGGACGGCGTACGGCTCAGCCTGCCCGCCGAGCGTGGGCGGGGGGCATGTTGCAGCTGATCAGCGCGATGGCGGTTCGGCCTGGGAGCGGTGCCGGATCCCGTCGGGGTGGAGGGCCCTCCTGTGGCGGCGGCCCGGGTGCCCGGGCAGCGTGCGGCGGATCGCGATCAGGGCGGCGTCGTCGGCGAGGCGACCGCCGACGTGGGCGAGGAGATCGCGCCGGAGGTGGTGCAGGAGGTTCTCGGGGCTGTGGTCGGTCCACTGGGCGGCGCGCTGGGTGAACGGGTAGAACGCGCCGCGGGCGTCGCGCGCTTCGATGACGCCGTCGGTGTAGAGCAGGAGGGTGTCGCCGGGCTCGAAGGAGAACACGTCCAGCGTGTAGTCCTCGGGCCTGGTGGAGCCGATCCCCAGTGGCGGTGCGGGGTGGACGGGAACGGGGTCGGCGTCGCCGGGGTGGAGCAGCAGGGGCGGTGGGTGGCCGCAGCTGGTCATCCGGGTCAGGGGGTCGGCATCGGGGATCTCCAGCAGCAAGGTGGTCACGAAGCGCTCCCCGGCCTCCTCCTCGCGCTCGAAGTCGGGCAGGTAGTGGGTCACGCTCTGTTCCAGGCCGGCGGCCAGTTCGGGGAGGGTGACGTGCTTGTGGGCGGCCTCGCGGAAGGCACCGAGCAGAAGGGCGGCCTCTCCGATGGCGTCCAGGCCCTTGCCCCGCACATCTCCGATCATCACGCGGGCCCCGCCGTCGATGCGGGTGGCCGCGTACAGGTCCCCGCCGATCTGCGCCTCGTCCTCCGCCGCCAGGTACAGGCAGGCGACCTGCAGCGGGCCGAGCTGTTCGGGCAGCGGCCACAGCAGGACGTGCTGGGCGGCCTCGGCGACCGACCGCACCTGGTCCAGCTCCTTGCGCCGTCGCTCGCGCACCACGCAGAAGCACACGATCAGGAAGGACAGCACCGCCAGGGCGAGGATCTGCACCAGCACGTTCCGGGAGAACAGCACGCCGAAGTGCCACCCGATGAACGCCTGGGCCGCCACCGCGAGGCCCCCGACCACCCCGGTCAGGCGGGGACCGGCGAACGACGCGGTGATCGCGGGGGCGATGACCAGCAGCGGGCCGAGGTGGACATCGGCCGGAACCAGCAGGTCGACGACCGTGATCACCACTATGAGCACGAGCGGGATCAGCAACAGCGCGTGGCTCGACTGCCATGGCTGCCACAGTCCGGCGAAACGCTGCCGGGCGGCCACCTCTCTACCCTGCACCATTCGGGCGCGGCTGACGAGCGTGCTTCGGGACCACTGGCCCGATGTCCCTCGCTAGTGGTGATGGGGCGGGTGCGGAGGCGGCGGGGGGATGGTGGCGATGCCCGGCGCGGGCTGCGGCCAGACCAGCAGGACGGGGCAGGGGGCGTGGTCGACGATGAAGCGGCCGGCGGGGCTGAGGCTGTGGGGGCCGAGGTGGGTGTGGTCGCCGTCGCGGGCGAGGATGAGCAGGTCGGCGCCGTCGGCAGCCGCCACGACCTCGCGTTCGGCGCGGCCGGATCGTTCACGGCGCGTGCAGGGGCGTCCGAGGCGCGCCGCCGCGTCGGTCAGGAGTTGTTCGGCGGAGGCGGCGGCCAGGTGTTCCAGCGCCGTGCCGGGGTCGCGTTCGGGGCGTGCCCGGCCGAGAAGACCGGCGTAGGCGCCGTGCGCGGCGCCGGACACCTCGGGACCGGTGACGTGCAGCAGCACGATCTCGGCGTCCTCGGGTGCGTGGGCACGGGCGGCATCCACGCAGGCGGGCCAGGTGCCCTCGGTGATCCAGGCGATGACGGTCACGAATATCAGCCTCCGATGGCGGTCAGCGAGGCCCACAGTGCCACCACCGCACCCACCAGGGCGGCAGGCACGGTGAGCAGCCCCAGGCGGGTGAACTCGCCGAGGTTCACCTCCTGCTCGTGGCGGTGCACGATGCGCCGCCACAGCAAGGTGGCCAGCGATCCGGCGTAGGTGAGGTTGGGGCCGATGTTCACCCCGAGCAGCACCGCCAGGACCGCGCCGGCCCCGCTCGGCGCGGTCAGCGGCAGCAGCACCAGCACGGCGGGCAGATTGTTGATCACGTTCGCCAGGACAGCGGCCACCGCGGCGACGCCCAGCAGAGCCGGGAGCGTGGTGCCGGACGGGATCACATTGCCCAGGGCGTCGGCGAGGCCGTTGTCGACCACCGCGCGGACCACGATGCCCAGCGCCAGGACGAAGGCGAGGAACGGCACCGCCGCGGCCCGGGTGATCGCCGCGGGGGTGGTGCGGCGCCGGGCCAGGGCGCGCACGGCCAGCACCAGCGCACCGGCCAGCGCCGCCCAGGCCGGGTCGAGGCCGATCGCGGAGGTGAGGACGAACCCGGCCAGCGTGCCGGCCACCGTGGCCAGCGCGAACACCGGCACCTCGCGGTGCCCGGCGGTGGCCGGTGCCGAGGCGCCGGCGTCCAGGTCGGCGGCGAAGAACCGGCGGAACACCGCGAATTCCACGGCGATGGCGACGACCCAGGGCAGGGCCATCAGCGCGGCGAAGCGGGTGAAGCTCAGCCCGCTGGCCGTGAACGCGAGCAGATTGGTCAGGTTGGAGACCGGCAGCAGCAACGAAGCGGTGTTCGACAGATGCGTGCAGGCGTAGACGTGTGGTTTGGGCCGGACACCGAGACGGGCGGCGGTGGCGAAGACCACCGGGGTGAGCAGCACGATCGTGGCGTCCAGACTGAGCACCGCGGTGATCAGCGACGCGGCGGCGAACACCTGGAACAGCAGCCGGCGCGGCCGCCCCTGGGCGGTGCGTGCCATCCAGGCCCCGCAGGCATGGAACAGCCCCTCGTCGTCGCACAACTGGGCAAGGACAAGCACAGCGGCAAGAAAGCCGATCACCGGTCCCAGCCGCTCGGCCTCCGCGCGGGCGTGTTCCAGCGAGATCGCACCGGTGGCGACGACCACACCCGCTGCCGGGACGGCGACCACCGCCTCCGGCCAGCCGAACGGGCGCACCACCGCACATCCCAGCACCACCACGAGCAACACAACAGACAGGGCTTCCGCCCAGGAGACGTTCAGGATTCGGGCCTTTCCAGGGAGCGCGGCGCCACAACAGACCATGTCCACCGGCGTCCCGCACCGACGATGGCCACTACCTGTGCATGATCCCCGATCGGGATGGTCGACGGCCCTCGGTTCCTCTTCTGGGACAACCTGACCTTCTGCCAGCAGATCGGCCTCGCCTGACCCGTACGTGGCCCGACGGTGCGGGAACCGCCGGGCCACGCGGAGGCGTGTGCGGCATCGCCGCCACCGGGCGCGGGGAGCGACGAACCGCTTCCCCCTCCACGGGGTTCGCCGTGCTCCTTCAGCGAGGGAAGAGGTACGGCCGCAGCGGGCCCCGGGCTACCAGGGCACGACCTGTCCCTGATAATCGAGGAAGTGGAGGCCCGGCTCCCCCTGGTGGCGCTCGATCGTCTCGGCCACGCCGGGTGTGCTCTCCTCCACGCTGAGATCGGCGTCGGGTCCGCCGAGTTCGGTGCGGACCCAGCCCGGGTCCATGAGCAGCAGCGTTCGCGTGTCCTCGGCGTGGCGGGCGGCGTAGCTGCGCATCAGCTGGTTCAGCGCGGACTTGCTGGCCCGGTACAGGTCCTGCCCGCCTTCGGTGTTCAGGGCGATGCTTCCCTGATCGGAGGACATGACGCCGATGGTCCCGGTCGGCGCGACCAGCGGGCCGAGGGTCTCCACGACACGCATCGGGCTGAGCGCGTTGGTGATCATGACTTCGGTGAACATGTCCGTCGGTACTTCGCCGATGGGTAAATCCCCGCGTGTGATGGCGGCGTTGACGAAGAGCAGGTCGAGAGTGTGCCGTGCCAGCCGGTCGCGCAGTGCCGAGATCTGCTCCGGCTCGGTCATCTCCAGTGACTCGACGGTCAGCCGGCCTCCGGATGCTTCGGCCAGGTCGTGGAGGCCGGTGCGCCGGCTGCCGCGGACCGTGCCGATGACGTCCCAGTCGCGACGGAGGTACTCGGCCGCGAGCCCGAGGCCCAGGGTGCGTGAAGCCCCGATGATGACGGCTGTCTTGCGGGTGCTGTGCATGTGAGTCCTCTCAAGGGCCGGGCGTCAGGACTTTCGTGATGCGTCTTTCACAGCCGTCGTCGGCCGGCGGAGTGGTGGTGGCGATCGTGCTGCAAGCATCCGAGTGGTTCGGCCGCGCGTCCAATACCCTTCGGACCGCATTGATACCGTCACGGTATGGATCTGGATCTGCGAAAGCTCCGCTATTTCGTCGCGGTGGCCGAGCACCGGCACTTCGGCCGGGCGGCACAGGCGCTGTTCATCGCGCAGCCGGTCCTCAGTCGGCAGATCCGCGCGTTCGAGCAGGAGCTGGGATGTCCGCTGTTCACGCGGTCGACGCGCAGCGTTGAGCTGACCCCCGCGGGGAAACAGCTGTATGACGAGGCGTCAAGGATCACCACGGTGGTGGACCTGGCACTACGGCGCGTGCACGAAGCCCAGCGGGGCGAGCAGCGGCTCGTCGTCGGTTTCTCGCCCGGCCTGCACGTGTCGGACGCGATCCGGGCGTTCACGGCGAGCCATCCGAAGGTCGAGATCGATGTCTTTCCGCTGCGCTGGTGGGAACGGGACGCGCCGCTCCGCGACGGCCGCGCACACGTGGGGTACCTCCGGCGCCCCTTTGACGAGTCGGGGCTGCGCATCGTCCCCATCGGCCACGAGACCAAGGTCGCGTGCCTGCCCGTGACGCATCCGCTCGCCGGCTGCCGCACCCTCACGCTGGCCGATCTCGACGGTGAACCGATCCTCGACGGCAGGACGCGGCGGACATCCTCGCTGGAGGAGAAGTTCGAGCTGATCGCCTCCGGCCAGGGCATCGCACTCGTCCCCGTCAGCGTCGCGGGCTCGTACTCCCGCCCCGACCTCGTCTACCTGACGGTCACTGACGCCCTGCCCGTCGAGACGTGCCTGGCGGCACCGGAGGGCAGCTGCGCCGGCCCCGTACCGGACTTCCTGGACATCGCCACCGCAACGCTACGCGGGCCCGCCGGCGATTCGGAGAGCGGGGAGGAAGCCAGGGCCGCGAGCCTGGCGCAGGTGGCGTCCACGGACTGATCGAGAGCCGCGCTCCAGGGAACGAACGAGGGTCCGCTCCCTGGAGTACGAGCCCTACCCGCCGGTGGCTCACCTCCGGTCCGAGGGCGACTGGCCGAGGCACTCCCACGCGCGTGATGTCAGTGCGGACCGGGGTCGGTCACGCCGCAACCACCTGGGAGGCCCGCGCGCAGGTCTCTGCGGACCTGAGCCAGTTGGTGAGGTCGGCCCGGGCGCGGGCCACCCGAGAGCGCACCGTGCCGACCGGGCAGCCCACCACCGCCGCGGCATCCGCGTAGGGCATCCCGACCAACTGGGTGAGAACGAATGCCTGGCGCCGCTCGCCGTCCAGCGCGTCGAGCAGTTCGCGCAGCGCCAGGCCGTCGTCGAAGCCCGGAAGACCGCTGGGCTGGCGGTGTTCCGCGACCGCCTGCCAGTCGTCGACGTCGGCGATACGCGGACGGGCGGCGGCGGATCGGTAGCGGTCGATCACCACACGGCGGGCGATGGACAGCAGCCAGGTGCGGGCGCAGGAGCGGCCGGCGAAATTCGGCAGGCTGGTGAGGGCGCGCAGGAAGGTCTCCTGGGCCAGGTCGTCGGCGCTGTTGGTGTCCCCGCTCAGGTGCGCCACGAATCTCCACACATGGTGGTGGGAGCCGCGTATGAAGCTCTCGACGGCGTCGTGGTCACCGTCCCGCGCGGCCAGCGCGAGGCTGGTCAGCCGCTCATCGTCCACGGTGGTCCGCGTGCCACGGGCCGGACCAACAAGGGCAGGAATCATCGCCACATGTCCTTCGGAGAATGCGGGCCGTACCAGGGCATGGCACGTCCCCGTCGCTGAGCGGCGCTCCGAGCACCCGTAGGAGGGGCGGTGTCGACGTCAAGGGCAACGGCCGACGGGGTGCGTCTACGGGCAGGCCGGAGGGCCGCGGGGCCAGGGCCGGCGTACAGGGCACGGCAGTGCTCACGGAGGTATGAGGAAGGCAGCCGTGCGGACACGCCGGTACTCCGCCCGCCACCGATTCAATGCGCCTTGCGGAACAGGGGAGTGGGGGATCCCGGACGACATCGGCAACATCGCGTCGTCGACGGCATCGGCGTCAACGACGGCAATGCGGATTCCCGGACGGTGCCGGGAAGGTCCCAGGACGGGCGGTCAGCAGGAGGGGGAGACCTTCGGCGGGCCCCTGCGCGAGAGGACATGGTGCAGGAACACCCCACGCAGACACAGGACATGACCGGCACCGGCCACCGGGCGAGTGGCCGGTTTCAGACCGGTCCGGCCCAGCGTCGCCAGGACCAGCAGCAGGGGCGCGAACCACACCGCGGCCACGCTGCGGGCGAGCCGGAACGCGGCCGCCTCGCCGCGCCACATCCACAAGCCGCACACCAGGGCGGCCAGCGCATGGGCGAAGAACATGCCGAGGGTGCCGTGGCCGGAGTGCATCATCGGCATCTGGCTCATGTGGCGGTGCATGGCACCCATATCGCCGGCCTGTGCGACGGAGGCCGCGGCCGCGTCGGCCATGCCCGCCAAACCGCTCATCCCCGGCACGTCACCCAGTGGGGTCGGCAGCGGCGCATGGACGGTCCCCAAGTCGAGGCCGCCCCGCCACGACTGCGCCAGGCCGAACAGGGAGTGCAGGCCGAGTTGGGCCACGACGGTGGAACCGGTCACGACCAACGCACCGCGTTCCCGCCCTGCCAGCCGCCACGCAGCCGAGCCCGTCACGCCGAGTGCGGCGACCAGGGCCCACCAGGGCAGGGGCTGAGAGGACATCAGCGCGTGCCCGAGGGCGGCGGTCGTCACGCACACGGCCACGAAGATCGCGGCGCGCACGGCGCGTGAAACCGACCCGGCAGTCATGTTCGACATCGTGCCAGTCGGTTCGCTCGCGCGGGAGAGGGCATGGTGCGTCGGCCCAGTTGTTGTCAAGATCGGCTAAAGCGCCTCGTGGGCGGTCAGTTGAGTGCCAGACCGCCTGAGGGGGAGGGCCGGCGTTGCGCCTCCGCACGTCGGATCTCCTCTGCGCCCCCCCGGCGCGCCCGCACCGCCGACGCGGGCTCGACCGCTACACCCCGCCGCCTCCAGGGGCCTTTGGGCCCCAGACCTTTGCCCCGTCACCGACTCGTCATGGGGCGGGGCCGGTTAGCCGTCGCCGCGGAGCGTCCGTGCGAGTACGGAGCGGTGGGTCGGCTTCGCGTCGCTGTAACGCTTGTGGCCCGCGTCGGTCAGGACGACGAAGATGCCGCGGCGGTCGAGATCGCACATGACGCGCTCGACGAGACCGCCTCGCTCCAGCCTGGCGACCAGACGGGATGCGGCGCTCTGGCTCAGGTGCACCACATGGGTGAGGTCCTGGCCCCGGCACTTGCCGTGGTCGGAGGAGGCGAGGAGTTCGAGTGCCTCGAACTCGCTGACGCTGATGCCGTGCTGTGCCTGCAGATCGTGCTCGAGAGCGTTGTGCACGGCGGCATGGCGGGCGAGAAGCCCGTGCCACTCCTCGACCAATTCCTGTTCCGTGCCACCGATCATGCGGCCAGGTTAGCATGCGCCAGCATTTGATGCACGAAGATTAAATGCGCTTGCATTCGATGCGTGTGCATGTGAGAGTCACGGCATGACTTCGTCCGCACCTCTGTCCGCCTCCACATCCACGTGGAACGCAAAGCTCTGGGGAGTTCTGCTCACGGTCTCCCTCGTCATCGGCCTCGACGCGCTCGACGTCTCGATGGTGGGCGTCGCGCTCCCCTCCATCCAGGCCGACCTGGGCCTGTCCACCAGCGCGCTGCAGTGGATCGTCAGCGGCTATGTCCTCAGCTACGGCGGGCTGCTGCTGCTTGGTGGACGCGCCGCCGACCTGCTCGGACGCCGCCGGGTGTTCCTGACCGCGGTGGCCGTGTTCGCCGCCGCCTCCGTCCTCGGCGGCCTGGTCGACGACGGAGCCCTGCTGATCGCCACCCGCATACTCAAGGGCATGGCGGCGGCGTTCACCGCGCCCGCCGCGCTGTCCATCGTCACCACCACGTTCGCCGAAGGGCCCGCGCGCAACAGGGCGCTGGGCATCTTCTCCGTCTTCGGAGCCAGTGGCTACTCTGCCGGCTTGGTGCTCTCCGGCCTGCTGACCCAGGTCGGCTGGCGGTGGACGTTCTTCCTGCCGGTGCCGGTCGCGGTGATCGCGTGGATCGCGGCCAACCGCCTGCTGCCCAAGGACGGCCCCCGCTCCTCCGGCGGCTACGACATCCCCGGCGCGATCACCTCGGTCGGCGCGATGCTGCTGCTCGTCTACACCGTCGTGGAGGCGCCGGAGGCCGGCTGGGCCGCACCGAACACGCTGATCCAGTTCGCGGTCGCCGCGGTGCTGCTGCTCGCCTTCGTCCTGATCGAACGCCGCAGTGCACATCCGCTGGTCCGTCTCGGAATCCTCCGCTCGTCCTCGTTGGCTCGGGCAAACCTGGGCATATCGGTGTTCTTCGGTGGCTACATCGGCTTCCAGTTCGTGGTCATGCTCTACTTCCAGTCGGTGCTGCAGTGGTCGGCCATCCAGACCGCGCTCGGCTTCCTTCCGGCCGCGCTGATCGTCGCCTTCGGCTCGCCGCAGATGGAGCCGCTGATCGCGCGGATCGGCACCTCGCGCACCATCGCGGGCGGCGTCATCGCCCACCTCGTCGCCTACGTGCTCTTCCTCGTCATCGACCGGGACGCCCCCTACGCCGTCGGTGTGCTGCCCAGCATGATCCTGCTCGGCATCGGCTTCACCCTGGCCTTCGCGTCCTTCAACATCCAAGCCACCGCCGGTATCCCGGACCATGAGCAGGGCCTGGCCGGCGGCCTGCTGAACACCTCCACGCAGGTCGGCGGAGCGATCGGCCTCGCCGTCGTCACCGCGGTCCTCACGGCCGGCGGGGAAGGCAAGACCGGCCCCGACGCCCTGCTCGCCGGCTTCACCCCGGCGCTGCTCACGGTCACGATCCTCTCGGCCATCGGCCTGGTCATCGGACTGTCGGGAGTGCTCGGACGGCGCAAGACCGACAACCCGGCGGACGAGTCGACGGAGAACTCATCGCGTGAGCCGGAACTCGCCCTCGTCGACTGACCCGTCCAACCCGTCCCGTCGCGGCGCATCCCGGTGTGAGGCTGAGGCATCAGCCGAAGCCGGGATGCGCCGTCCTCGTGGTGCTTCCCGTGTGCCGTCAGGCGACGCGCAGGACGCTCTTGCCGACGGTTGTGCCATCGGCGAGGCGCTGCACGGCGATGGCCAGGTCCGCCAGGTCGTACTCCGCGGTGATGTCCACGCGCACCCGGCCGTCGGCGACGAGGTCGAGCGCACGGCGGACGCTGTCGGCGAGCCGCTCGGGGTGGGTCCGGCCGAGCAGGTTGCTGTTGTAGGTCACGAGCGATGTGCCGTGCATGAGCAGGTCGTTGGTGTCGGCCGGCACAGGCTCGTCAGCGCTGAGGTTGCCGTATGCCACCAGTCGGCCGTGCTCTGCCAGTTGCTCCAGGCCGGTGTGACGGGTCGAGCCGCCGACCGGGTCGAGGATCACATCGAACCTCTCGTCGCCGAGCCCGATCGGGAACTCTTCGCGCAGCAGGAGCTGGTCATAGCCGAACTGGGCGGCGTAGTCGGCCCTGAGGTCGTTGCCGACCACGCCGACGATCCGGCCTGCTCCGGCCAGTCGGGCGAACTGGGCGGCGAGCGTACCGACCGACCCGGCGGCCCCGTGGATCAGCACGCTGTCGCCGGGCCGCACCTGCGCGGCGGTGTTGACGAGGTCGTAGGCGGTCGGTGCGCCCCACCCGAGACCCGCGGCCGTCCGCAGCGGCAGGTCGCCGATGCCCGACGTGAGCACGGCGGGCGCCAGGACCACCTCGGCGTAGGCGCCTGCCGTGGTCAGCGCGGTGACGGGCGCACCGACGCGGTGTGCGTCGACGCCCTCGCCGACCGCGGCGATGTGCCCGGACGCCTCGAAGCCGGGGACGAAGGGGTGCTGCACGGGGAAGTGGCCGTCCCGGACCATGGTGTCGCCCCACTGGATCCCGGCGTAGGCGACGCGGATCGCCACTTGGCCGGGGCCGGGCGTGGGCTCGTCGAGTTCGGCGACCCGGTAGTGGTCGTCGGTGTCGAGAACGGCAGCCTTCATGATTACAGCCCCCTGTGTTGACTCAGTATCCTTATAGTTGGCAACGGTAGGTATATAAGGTCCCTGAGTCAACCCATGGACCTGTCAATGGAGCGGGAGTGCGCGGTGGAAGCCCCGATTGAGAACGACCTCTGCACGCGGATCAGGCGGTCGGAGCAGGCGTTGATGGCACACCACGAGGCGGTGCTGCGCGCCTACGGGCTGACCATGACGCAGTACACCGTGCTGTTGACCCTCGCGCGCGAGGGCGGCATGTCCGGCGCCCAAGTGGCCCGCTCCTGCGGGGTGACGCAGCAGAGCATGGGCAGCGTGCTGGCCAATATGGAGAACAAGGAACTCATCCGCCGCGAGACGTCCCCGGTGCACGCCAAGGTGCAGATCGCCACCCTCACCGATGAGGGCCAAGCCCTGCTGGACCGCGCCTACCAGGAGGTGGTCGTCCTTGAGCGCGCGCTCACCGACGCGTTCACGCCTTCCGAACACGCCGCACTCTGCGAACTTCTGGAACGCGCCACCACCGTCCTGGTCCAGCAGACACGCCATGCCACGGCCCCGCCCGCCAGCTGAGCACGCGACCGCCACGGGCTTGCAGCGGGCTTCGCGCATGCGCCCGGTCCGTGCGTGGCCGGGCCGAGCGCACGCTGCCGCCGTCGCCCCCCCCGTGTCCGGCGTTCGACGCCCCGGGGAGTCGCCCCGACCCCAGGCGGTGCAGCCCTTAATGTGCCAGAAGTGACGCCCCATCATGAAAGGAAGATCTTGTGCCTTCTCGACTCAACCCGTACATCAGCTTCGACGGCGACGCCCGGCAGGCCATGGAGTTCTACAAGAAGGTCTTCGGCGGCACCCTGGCGATGAACACCTTCGGTGACTTCGGAGGGAAGGAGGCCGGAGCCGCCGCCGACAAGATCATGCACAGCATGCTCGAGACCGACAGCGGCTTCACGCTCATGTGCGCCGACACTCCGCCGGGGATGGAGTACAAGCCCGGCAACAACATCTCCGTGAGCCTGAGCGGGGACGACGTCGGCGAACTGCGCGGCTATTGGGACAAGCTCTCCGCGGACGGTACGGTCGCGGTTCCGCTGGAAAAGCAGATGTGGGGCGACGTCTTCGGCATGTGTACGGACCGCTTCGGCGTCACCTGGCTGGTCAACATCAGCGAGCAGGCCTGAACGAACGGCCGGCGGACCCCGCACGTCCTGAACCGCAGCCTTTGCTCGCGTGGCCCTGTCCCATCGCATCTGCACCGGCATTTGTCGGAGCCAACTCGACTGGTCATTCACCGAGTTGGCGCATTGGCACCCGACCCACCTCGTCCTCCTCCAACGCATCGCGGATGTCGTCCGCCTGGGGAGTGTCGGGGGGCCAGGTGGCCAGCAGGCGTTCGAGGAGGGGGCGGTGCGTGTTGAGGTGGGCGGTCAGGACAAGGGCGCCGGCCAGTTGGAGTTCGAGTTCCGGGAGGCCGGTCAGCCGTAGCGCGATCTCGGCGGCCCGGTCGGACTCCGCCGAGGCCAGCGCCCCTGCGCACGCCACGCGGACTCGCAGGGCGCGGTTCTCGTCCAGGGCCATCGCGCCGAGCTGGGCGACAAGTTCGGGGTCTTCGGGCACATCGCAGGCGTGGAGACACTGCCCGGCGGCGGACACGGCGCCGTCGTCGACGACGTCGCGTCCACTGCGCACAGCGCGGCGGTGATCAATGGGGCGTCCGCAGCCTCGGCGAGATTCTGGATCGCCCACAGCGCGCTGGCCCGGTCCTGCCCCCGCGCTTCAGGCAGCGGTGCCCCGCGCAGCACCCACCGGGCGCGCTCCAGCACCTCCTCAGCGTGCTCGTCCAGTGGATTGCCGAAGCCTCACCGGGCCTGCCGGTCCTCGTAGTGGAAGTACTCCAGCGCCGTGCACACCGCGTCCCGCTGCCCGGAGCGCAGCAGGTTGAGAAAGGCGGTGCACGGGTCCGGGTGCTGGTCCGCCGACTTGAGCAGTTCGTCCCGGTCGGCCGCCGTCGTCGCGTCGTCGAAGCGGTGCCGTTCCCAGTACGCGAGCGTCATGGCGGGAGGCTACCCACGGCTAGGGTCCTGCGGATGGACATCACCGACCTGACGCTTCTGGAACGGCGCATCTGGCAGGCATTCCCACGTGGTGCAGCGATCGACGCTCGCCGCGACGAGCAGGAAGACCCCACCACTCTTCAGGGTGCGGAACGGACCGTTCGGGCCGAGGTCATCCGGACCCTCCTCCTGGGCGGTTCGTCCGAACCCGGTGAGGCGCCCGCTCTGCGCGTCGCCGGGGTGAGGATCACCGGTGCCCTCGACCTCCAGCACGCAGAGATACGCCATCCGATCCGACTGACCTCGTGCCACTTCCAGCACTGCGTGGAGCTCGACGGGGCGCAGACCCGCCAGCTCGACCTCAGCGGGTCCTACCTTCCGGCCATGGCGGCCACATCCCTTCGCGTCGACGGCGCACTCCGCCTCACCAACTGCCGGACGGCCGGGAGCGTCCGCCTGAGCAACGCCGAGATCTCCGGCGGGATCTTCCTGGACGGCGCACATCTCGGGTCTGGTGACGGATGGGCGCTCCAACTCGATCACGCCTCTGTGGGTGCCGATGTATGGGCACCCGGCCTGGTGGCCCAGGGTGGGATCCGCCTCGGCACGGCGCGCGTCGAAGGGGCCGTCGATCTGGAAGACGCCCGGGTCGGAAACGCGAACGGCGATGCCCTCGACGCCGCACGGCTCACCGTCGGAACCGTCCTCAACGCCGGTGGCCTCACGGCTGAGGGCCGGGTCAGGCTCACCGGCGCGAAGGTCGCAGGCTGGATCTCGTTCATCGAGGCCAGACTCAGCAACCCGGGCGGCGTCGCCCTGGGCATCAGCAGCTGCGAAGCCACACAACTGACACTGCGGGATGCCCCACCAGTCTCCGGCGACGTCACAATGCACCACGCCGGCTTCAAGGTCATCGAGGCGGAGCCACAGGTCTGGCCGACCAAGGTACGCCTGGAGGGACTGACGTACGAGACGCTTACTCCACGCCTTCCCGCCGTGGACCGGCTCGCATTGCTGCGACGCGATTCCGACGGCTTCGTGCCTCACAGCTACGAGCAGCTCGCGGCCTCCTACCGTCGCGTCGGTGATGACGTCGAAGCCCGCACCGTCCAACTGGCCAAGCAGCGTCGACGCCGGGCCACTCTGCCCTGGTACGCCAGACTGTGGGGCCACCTCCAGGACGCGACCGTGGGCTACGGCTTCCGTCCCACGCGGGCCGGCGGCTGGCTCCTGGCCCTGCTCCTCCTGGGCTCGGTCGTGTTTGGCATGCACCATCCACCCCCGGTCGAGCAGGGCAAAGGCCCAGGGTTCAACGCCCCCGTGTACGCCCTGGACCTCCTGCTGCCGATCGTGGACTTCGGTCAGCAGAGTGCCTTCGCACCCACCGGCCTCTACCAGTGGTTGTCCTACCTGCTGATCGCCGTGGGCTGGGTTCTCGCCACGACCGTCGCGACCGGAATCACCCGCACCCTCAGCCGCCAGTAGCGGCCGCATGCGTGCATGCGCTCCACGCGACGTCAGCTCGCAGCCGGAGCGAGATCGGCGGCGCCGAAGGGGACCGAGAACCTCGCGCACCAGATCACGGCGGAGCGGAACTCCGACAGGCCCGTGCCCTTCGGAACGGCGTAGTTCTGGTTACCGAGGTTGCCCTTGAGCTTTCCCAGCTCGATGGCCCCCTCGCCGAGTCCCGTCTTCACCGCGGAGGCGTCCCGGGGCGAGAGATAGACCCGTACGTCGGGCCCTTCCGAGGTCTTCAGGTCCTCCAGGCGCAGCACCTGACCGCCGTCCGCCAGCTGCACGGTGCGGGCGGTACCGCTCGTGGCGTGCTCATGCGTGACGAAGCGACCCTCGGCGAGGTCCCGGGGCTGTGCTGATGGGGCAGCGGACGTGCCCGGCTCCTTCATTTTCATCGAGCGTGCGGAGGCGCTCGGCAGCGCTTCGTCCACGGTGGTGCTGGTGAACGCCTTCCACGGCTGGAAGAGGTAGAGCCCGAAGCCGGCGGCGAGCAGCAGCACGACGAGTGTGGGCACGAGGGTACGGCGGGACAGCCGAAGACGGCGCGGCACAAGGGCCTCCTGAGGTGCGGGCGGGGCGACCCGGCGGCCACCCCGTCATCGTGCGCCCAGGAAACCAGGCTTGGCCCTGCCGGGGGCCGCTGCGGAGTCCCTCGTAAGACTCCGGTAATCGCGTCCCGCGGGGCTCGTCAGGCAAGTCCCGCCAGGGCGAACATGTGCGGTACTTCCACGGGATGGCTTCAAGTGGGCGCCGGTGGTCGGCCCACCGCCGCCCACGGGATCGGCTGGCATCAACGGCTCCATCCGGCTCCCCGTCGCCTCACGCTCCGGCTCGGCTGCCGGGCGCGGAGACACCCCACAGGGGGCCCACAGGAGGCCCACAGGATGGAGGCCCCCTGTGAGAGGGGCCTCCATGGACTGCTGATGTCCGGTTCAGCTCGTGTAGAAGCGCTTGACCGCCTTGAGGAACTCCTTGTCGCTCAGCTGCCCGTCGTTGTCGGTGTCGAGCGTCGCGAAGTAGTCCGACGCCTCGGCCGGTGGCATGCACAGGAAGTCGGCCGCGCGGAGGAACTCGTCCTGGCTGATGGTGCCGTCGTCATCACCGTCGAGGACGGCGAAGAGGGTCTGGCAGACCTCCCCTTGCCCGGACGGTTCGGGGAACGGAATTCGGGCGAGGTGCGGATGGTCACGTACTCGTCAGCGGTCAGGACCTCTTCGCCGTCGGTGTCGCCCAGAGAGAGGAGGGAGCCCCACTGGGTCTCGTTGGCCCGGATCAGGGCCTGGGCCTTGGGGGAGTCCTCCGGGATGCCGAGGGCGGTGAGGAGCTTACGTGGCGCACGCAGGAAGTCGGTGAGGTCGACGACCCCGTCGCTGTCGGCGTCCATCCGCCGGAACTCCTCGACGAGCGCGTTGTTGCTGGTAGTGGTCATACCGCCGCAGCGTGCCAGGCGCAGGCCCCGGCAGCGGACGACCCGGCGCCCGGTTCCGCCTCACGAGTGAACGGAGAAGGAGCCGTACGCCTGGGCGAGAGGAGGGCGGCGTCGTCCGCCCTGTGGTCATCCGCATCGCGACCGGCGGATCCAGGCTAAACGGGCTGATCCCTCTGACCGTCAAGAGGCTCCGGAGAGGCGTACCAGTGCACGGCGAGGGCGGCGATGTCGTCGTCGTGGCGTCCTCTGCTGTAGTGGAGGAGGTCGTGGTGAAGAGCGTTGAGCAGTTCGCCGGGTCGCTCTGCGGCCTGCTCGCGCAACCAGGCCGCCACCTGGAAGAACTCGCCGTCGCGGTCGCGGGCCTCGGCGACACCGTCGGTATAGAGGAGCAGCAGGTCACCAGGGGCGAAGTCGAAGGTGTCGATGCTGTAGTGATCACCGATCAGCTCCGCGAGGTTGAGCAGCGGCGAGGGAGCGGTGGGCTCCAGGGCGCGGACCTCCCCGCGGTTCAGGAGCAGCGGCGGGGGATGTCCGCAGTTGAGGATTCCGATACTGCCGCCCCCGCGTGGGATCTCGGCGATAAGCGCGGTGGCGAAGCGCTCCATCATGCCCTCGGGGGGAAAGGCGGCGTTGTAACGGGTACTGCTGGCCTCCAGGCGACGGGCGATATTGACCAGGTCGGCCTCGTCGTAGGCTGCCTCCCGGAAGGAGTTGACCATCGCCGCGGCCGAGCCCACCGCCGGCAGCCCTTTTCCCCGCACATCGCCGATGAGCAGCCGGACCCCGTACTTCGTGTCGACCACCTCGTAGAAGTCGCCGCCGATACTGGCCTCCGCCGCGGCAGCGAGATACAGCGCCTCGATCTCGATGGCCCCGAAGCGGCGCGGCATCGGGCTCAGGACCACCTGCTGCGCCGCGTCGGCGACGAGCCGGACCTGGAACAGGGTCCGCTCCCGCCGGAGCCGGACGTGGCTTCCGTACGCGGCCGCCACGGTGACGGCGACGATGCCCGCCGCCGTCCACCATGTCCCCAGGCCGGGGAAGACGAGGCTGAGGCCGATCATGAGGAGAAGGCAGACCGTCCCCAGCAGGACGGTGGGGAGCACGGGCCACATGGCGGCGGCGAGGGTCGGGGCCGCGGGCAGGAGCCGGCTGAAAGCCAGTTCCGGGGGAGTGGCGTACGCCAGGCTGGCGATGATGACAGTCAGGATGACCGGAGACAGCAGAGTAAGTGGCCCCCGGCCGTGGCGACGGCGGAGGCGCAGCTGTCCAGGCTTGATCACACTTCGCAGGATATATGCGCAAAGCGGACATGGTGTGACCGCTGAGCCGGAGTCGGCCGCCTGCGTCCTGACGGTGCACCCTGCTGGGCGATGGTGCTGAGGCCGGGCCGGGGGCGGCCGGCCGCCAGCGGGTAACCGTGGCGAGTGGGGGCGTGGCGGGCGGCGGCCGTCCGCATGGCCGGGTGACGTCGATGCCGAGTACCTGGCCGCGACGTCGATGTCGCGCACCCGGTCCTGACGTCGATGCCGACTACCTGGCCGGCGGGTCCGATCCGTGCCCGGAGTGCGGGGACGGCCCCGCCCGGCACGCCTGGTGCCTGCATGGGGAGGGCGCC
The DNA here is from genome assembly GCF_056436545.1 of Streptomyces sp. NPDC043738. NCBI lineage: Bacteria > Bacillati > Actinomycetota > Actinomycetes > Kitasatosporales > Streptomycetaceae > Streptomyces > Streptomyces sp. NPDC043738. The sequence goes on from NZ_JBWKCJ010000014.1 coordinate 128,712, forward strand.
GGGGCGGGGCGGACCGGGGCGCCCAGGGCGATCAGGCCGCCCCCCGCGTAGCCGTGCCCGCCGTGGCCAGGTCGAGCCTGAGGTCGCCGCGTCGATTACGGCTTCAGCTCCGGCTCCCCGATGTCCTCCCGCCAGAGCTCCGGGCTGGTCGCGACGAAGTCGCGCATCAGCGCCACGCATTCCGCGTCGTCCAGCACCACGATCCGCACACCGTGCTCCGCGAGCCATGCCTGACCACCGTCGAAGGACCGGGCCTCCCCGATCACCACTCGCGAGATGCCGAACTGACGCACGAGTCCGCAGCAGTACCAGCAGGGGGAGAGCGTCGTGACCATGGTCGTTCCGCTGTAGGTGCGCTGCCGTCCGGCTGCCCGGAAAGCGGCCGTCTCGGCGTGCATCGAGGGATCACCGTCCTGCACACGCCGGTTTCGCCCACTCCCGAGCAGTGCACCGTCCGCGCCGTACAGCGCGGCCCCGATCGGGATGCCGCCTTCTTTCAGCCCACTGCGGGCCTCCTCCAGTGCGACGGCGAGCAGGGCCCGTTCACGGATGAGATCCATGCCCCCATTGTGCTCTTCGGGGGATTCGTGCTCAATGGAGCCAGCGGCTGAAGGGGGACAGCGCTGTGCGGAACTCGAGCGGTCGTTGGATGTCCTGGCTCTTCCAAGGCACTTACCGGGGGCCCGATCTGCCACTGCACCTCGCCGCCATCCGACGGCTCGAGCCACGCAGGGAAGAGGTCTACGAGCACGAGTACCTCTACTCATGCCTGAGCGTCCTCGATGCGAAGGCCCAGGTCCTCCTCGGCTATGACGCGCTCCTCATGGCCGCCGCCTCCATCGTGCTCTCCGTCGTCCCGGACGGCGCTTCCGCCGGCAAGGCGTTGATCGTCGCGGCGCTCGCGACGAGTGGCGCCTCCTCCGTGCTCTGCCTGCCGGTCGTCTGGGTCCAGTGGACGGACACGGACGAGTTCGAACGAGCGGAGGACTCCTTCAGGCGTCTGCTCGTGATCAGGAATCGGCGCACGATCAGTTACCGGATGGCCTGGGTGATAGCTCACCTTGCCGCGGTGCTCCTCATCGTGGGCACCCCGCTTGAGTAGCCGCGGAGCAGCACGGATCGGGCTCACCAACAGACCAGACCTGACGCGGTGCCTCGGAACGGCGTTCAGCGCACGAAGTCGATCTCCGGGAAATGACGCGAGGGGCCGTCGAGCAGGCGGCTGGTCCGGTGGCGCAGATGCTTGTCGAAGAAGGCCGCGAGGTAGGTGCGTTGGACCTCGATGGAGCGGTTGGGGTCGATCGTGCCGAGAATCTGCACCAGTTGCTCAGGGGTCAGCCGGAAAGCGCCTGCTGCCTGGGGGAAGAGGACCTGGTTGTCGACGAAGGAGTTGTGCCCGGAGCCGAGCAGCTTCAGGTCGAGGCGCTCTCCGTGCAGGTGGTCCCAGAACTTCGCCCAGCTCCGGTCGGTATTGCGGTTGTGGTTCTGGGAACTGAACAGCAGGAAGGGGCGTTTGAGCGGCTGGGTGGTCGACGGCCCGAAGAATTGGCCGTCCAGGTTCGCGCCGGCGTCGATCCTGGAGTCCGCATGCATGGCCGCGGGCACCGCTCCTCCGCCAAGGGAAGCGCCGAACATCCCGATGCGGTTCACGTTCACGGCCTTGGACAGCCCCTGAGGGAGCGGCTTGTGGTCCACATCCGGGTTGTGGCCCCGGGCGAGCGACGCCAGCTGGTTGATCACGAAGTGGGTGTCCGCCGCCCGGACGGCGATCGTGTCGGACGAGTGGGAACCCGGCGGCATGGTGTTCACCTCAACCCGTCCCCCGGGGAACTCCACCTCGCTCGCATCGTGGGTGTGGTCGATGGTGACGACCATGTAGCCGCGACTGGCCAGGTCCTGAGCGAGTGCGGTGCCCATCGCGCGGGGCGAGTGGAGCCCGGTCGAGTACAGCAGCACCGGGAGTTTGCCGGCGCTGCGGTCGACCGGCGCGCCGATGTGCCCGGCAGTGGTGGGCAGGGTCACCGAGCCCGGCGGCACCTGGGAGCGGGCCAAGAAGTGCGCGGCGGCGGCGGGTTGCAGCCAGGGCGCGGCGGGATGGCGGTCGGTGTCGGTGGCCGGGTACCACACCGAGACCATCAGCTCGCGCGGCTGGTTTCCCGGCACCCACGGATCCGGCCGTGTCGAGTCGCGCAGGTGGAGGTCGACCGTTCCGACGCGATGGCGGCCGGTCGGGGCGGGGAGCGTCAGCTCGCCCGGGGCCGGCGCCGTGTTGATGGGCGCCGCTGTGTCCGAGGGCGCCGCTGCATCCAGGGACGCTGCCGTGGCCATGGGCGTACTGGCAGTCCTCTCCGCGGCGGTGGCCGGTGCGATCCCGGCGCCCAGGGCGAGGGTCAGTAGTCCTGTGGTGCCGGCGACCCGGGCGCGCAACCGGCTCTGGCGCCTTCGTGCATGCTTCATGGGCGGCCCCCTCCATGGTGGTGATCGCCATGGGACCGGCGATCGGCTGGCGAGCATCGTATAGGCAGTTTGCCATGGTCGCGCCAACCCACCTGATTTCGCGGGGAGTTCCCCCCGCGATACTTGGTGAGATGAGCGCTGCCGACGCGTACGGAAATGCGCGGTGTCGGCTTCGGGTCCCGTCCGTTTCCGGGCGTCTGCGACCGGCCTTTCCCGGGACTCGGATGTGCCGAGAACGTCCTGTCGGCGCTCGTGGAGTATGTCATCGGGGCGAGCGGTGTCGAGTGCCAATACGGGACACGCGCCGGGGAAGTGGCCTGATGTGGGCGGTCGTAGTTGTCAGTGACCGGCGGCTCGGCAGCCTCAGGAAACCGGTCGCAGCAGCAAAGGCACAAGCCGGAAGAGTGCCTGGGTGAGCGGCGGTTCGGTTGCCTCGGCGCGGCGGCCGTCGGGGGACCTTCCCCGGTCAGCGGACCTCTGTGGGACATGACTGATTCACGCCACCGCCGGATGGCGGACATCGGATCCGGAATTCCACCGGCGTTGCTCTCCGTTTTCACTGAGCGTTTTTGTTACGCGCCAGTTCGTGATCATCTAGCCCTCGACGCTCATCCCCTGCGAGTTTGTGGATCCCTTGAGAAGGGGGTGTTGCAGGCGTGGTCTCCAGTGGTCCTGCGACTGTGCGTGACGCGGTGAATGCATACCGGAAACGTGCGGGCAATCGCCCTGGCCCGGCAGTGGACTTGGGAATTTCGACACGCCCGGCATGAGGCGGTGTCTTATAAGCAACTTCCTCCGAGGGGGAGTTGAGCGAAGTTCCCGTGAGCCGGTATACAAGCACCCAGCACGAACGGGCTTGTGATTATCTGTGCTTCCCGTATTCACTCTGGTCGAGTTGCCGCACGGCCATTCCCCCCATGCCGAGAGGACGTTGTCCTGCACGCCGTTGCCCGCGCTCCCCGTCCGCACCGCACTCGACGCCGCGCCGACATGCCTCTGCTCGGAGGCGTCCGCCCACCGATCGCCGCACTGCTCTGCGCCCTGCTGGCAGTTGCCGGTTTCACCGCACTCGGTCTCGGGACCGTCCACGAAGAGGATGTCCCCCAGGCCTTACGCGATGCGGAACGCCAGATCGCCGAGGATGCCGCCGATTCGGTCGGGACCTCCCTCCACGCGAGGGCCACGGCGGTGCGCCGCTCCGCGGCTTCGGACCCGCGTACCGGCAGCAGCAATCCGGCCGCACTGCTGCGGTCCCTTCTTCCGTCCGGGCACCCTGCGGGCGGCGGTGTGCTGCTCGACCCGCACACCGGCAGACCGCTGGCCGCCAGTGGGGAAAAGGTGCCCCTGTCCGGGGTGGATGTGGCGGCGGTAGCGCGGGCCGGTACCGCGAACATCGCGCCCCGGTTGGCCTTTTCGGGCCGTGGCGAGCCAAGGGTGTTGCTCTTCGCCCGGGTGACCGTCGCCGCTCCGGGCGGCAAGCAGGACGAGAACCACGACCAGACCGGTGACCTGACAGGTGATCAGGATGCCGCGGAGCGCGAACTCCTGCTCGTCGTCTCGGAGAAGGTCGCGGCTCCAGTGGTGTACGGGGATGGGCGCACCGGGCAACTGGTGGAACGGAACGGAAAGGTGCTGGCCGCCAGCGCCGCCGGCACGGCCTCGGCGCCCCACACCGGCCACCGCGCTCTGCCCGCCGCTGCGGCGAACGCCGCGCACGCCGGTCTCCCCACCGGCGACGTCTCGGGCAGCGTGCTCGGTGACGGTCACGAAGGGCTGCGCAGGGTCACGGGGTGGGCATCGGTCGCCGCGGCGGACGGCAAGGACGACGAGGAGGGCAAGGACGACACCTCCGGCCTGGGGCTGACCGTCCTCACGGTCAGGGATGTACCCCCGGCGAAGGAGGGAGCCGACCCTACGTGGTTCGCCCTCACCGCCGCGGGGGCGTTGGTGGTGATCGCCGTGCTGGTCACCCTGGCGCTGTGGAGCAGCATGCAGCGTCCGCTGTTGCGGCTGCACCTGTCCGCCGCCCGGCTGGCCAGGAGTGTCGGCGTGGCGCCCGGCGACCGCGAGGAGTTGGCACGGCCGGTGCCGGTCGCCGCGTTCGGCGAGCCCGGCAGGGTCGGCCGGGCGCTGGAGTCGATACGCCGCCAACTGCTCGGCGAGACGGGACCGGAGCCCGTGCGGCCGGCGCGGCGCCGCCCCGGCGTCCGGGCTCTGCTCCTCGTCTGCGTACTCGTGATCGCCGCATGGGGCGTGCCGCTGCTGTTCCTGCTCAACCGCGTACCGGCAGCCAAGGCCGTACCGGCGGCCGCCGTCGCCGACCAGCAGGCACGCACCGAGGCCGCCGCTGACCGGGTGCGGCGGTCCCTCGGCCGGAGCTGCACCGACCTCGCGGCGGCGGCGTCGGCCCTCTCCGGTGCGCCACGCGAGCGGGCGACGGAGGTCCTTCGGCGTGAACGCGCCGCTCACCCCACGTACCGGTCGCTGTATGTGCTGGACCGTACCGGAGCCATCGTGGTGCGGGTGGGTGAGGAGCCGGTGCGCGCCCTCGTCCATGCGCCCCACGGCGACGGAATCACCCAGGTCAACACGTCGGGCACGATCCCCACGATCGCCGCCTACGCCCAGATCCCGGCGTCCGGGAAGGCCGGCAACGCCACGGACACCGCCCCGGCCGTCGTCGTCGCCGAGATCGCGGCGAACGCACTGAACTCCCTGGTCGCGCGGCCGGGACTCGGCCGTGTGTGGCTGACCGACGAGCGCCACAGGGTGCTCGCGGCGAGCGTCGGCTTTCAAGCCTTCCAGGCTCTGCCCCACCGGGGCCTCACCCGTCTGGCGGCCCGGACCGAGGCAGCTTCCGGCAGCGCGGGCCGCCCGGCATCGGCCGTACTGCACGCGGGGACGACCCCCGGCGAGGGCCCATCGGTCGCGGCCGCAGCGCCACTGGCACAGAAGGGGCCGGTCGCCGGACTCGGCTGGCAAGTGGTCTCCGCCGAGCCTGCCGCCGCACTCAAACTGGCGGCATTTCAGGTGCGGGCACGCACCATGCTGGCCGGCCTGCTGGCTCTGTCCGTCGCTGCGGCCTGCCTGGGCTGGCTGCACATCGTGGTGGTCAGGCCGCTGCGCGCCGTCACCAGGTGCGCGGAGCGGCTGGCCGGCGGTGACCGTCGCACCGTGCTGTACCCCGTCCACCACGATGAGTGCGGCTCGGTCACGCGCAGTCTGGAACTGCTCCGGCACGCGCTGGTGGAGCGGGACCGCGACGGCAAAGGACCCTACGCGGCCGCTGTACCTGCCCGATCGTTCCGGAGCGGCGTCCCGCCGCAGCAGTGAAGGACCAATTGACGTGCTTTTCCTCTACGTTGTGCTGCTGTTGAGCTGTGCCGCGCTGTTGGTCGCCGGCGTGCTGGAGCAGCGGCGCCACTACGCCGCGCTGGCGCAGATCCCCACTCGGGTGCTGGTCAACGGCATTCGCGGCAAGAGCTCGATCACACGGCTGTGCGCGGGGGCGCTGCGCGGCGGTGACCTGGTCACCGTGGCCAAGACCACCGGCACCGCGGCCCGGTTCATCCACCCGGACGCCACCGAGGAACCGGTCTACCGGAAGTTGGGCATCGCCAACGTCGTCGAGCAGATCGGCATCGTCCGGCGTGCGGCGGCATACCGGCCGGACGCTCTGGTGATCGAGTGCATGGCGGTGATGCCCGCACTCCAGGAGATCAATCAGGAGAAGCTGATCCGCTCCACCATCGGCGTGCTGTGCAACGTTCGCGAGGACCATCTTGCCGAAATGGGCCCGACGTTGGACGATGTGGCCCGCTCGCTGTCCCGGTCGATGCCGGTCGGCGGCGTCTGTGTCACCGCCGAGAGGGAACGGCTGCACATACTCCAGGAAGAGGCGGACAAACGGAGGTGCCGCCTGATCGCGGTGGATCCGGAGTCTGTCACGGACGAGGAGCTGCGCGGCTTCAGTTGGTTCACCTTCAAGGAGAACGTCGCCGTCGCCCTGGCCGTGGCCGAACTTCTCGGTGTGGACCGGGCCACCGCACTGCGCGGCATGTGGGACGCACCGCCGGACCCCGGCGTGCTCTCCGTCGAGCGCTACCGCACACCGGACGGCAAACGGCTGCGCTTCGCCAACGTCTTTGCCGCCAACGACCCCGAGTCGACGTTGATGAACGTCCGTCAGCTGGCGGAACTCGGTGCGATCCGCCGCCCGCTGAACGTGGTCGTCAACTGCCGCCCGGACCGGGTCGAACGCAATGGGCAGATGGGCGCGATCATCCCCGCCCTGGCCCCGGAGAAGGTCCTGCTCATCGGGCATCCGACCAAGAGTGCCCGCGACGGTATCCCGCCGGGCTGGTCGTCGGGACGGGTGGTGGACCTGGGCGGCGACCGGCGCGACGCACAGGAGTTGACCCACGCCATCCTCGCCGAACTGGGCCCGGATTCCTCGCTGGTGGCCGTCGGCAACATCCACGGCCAGGGCGAGCTGTTCCTGGAGCACCTCGGCAGGCTCCCCGCTGACGACGCCGACGAGCCGCTTCCGGTCGCGCACCCGCCCGAGCCGCAGCCGTACAGCTGGGTGGCGTCGCTGAACCGCCCCAGGACCGGCTCACAGCTCCCAAGTCCCGCATCCGCCCACGCCGACGCCCTGTACCAGCCGACAAGGAACCCCCTGTGATCCCCGTCAACGTCACCCCGCAGACCATCGCGCTGGGGATAGCCCTCGGACTGGTCTTCTCGCTGGTCTGCTACCTGACCACCAACCTCTCTCCCGGCGGCATGATCACCCCCGGCTGGCTGGCGCTGACCCTCGTCACCGACGTGGTCCGAGCCGCCATGGTGATCGGGGTCACCGCGCTCACCTTCCTCGCCACCAAAGTCCTTCAGCGCCATGTGATCCTTTACGGGAAGCGGCTGTTCGCCGCCGTGGTGCTGTCCGCGGTGCTGCTCCAGACCACGGTGCTGTTCGCGCTCCAGCACGAGTTCCCGCTCCTCTACACCGCCCAGACCCTGGGCTTCATCGTGCCCGGACTCATCGCATATCAGTTGGTCCGCCAACCATTGGCCGCCACGGTGATCTCCACCACGGCCGTGACCCTCAGCACGTACGTGGTGCTCGTCGCCGGGTTGCTGCTGGGGGCGCTGCCCATCGGCTGATCCCGCCGTACCGCCCGCGTCCGCCGCGCCCGAGGGTGCGCAGGGTCCGCCACCCGTGAAGCCCACGAATGACCCCCCGCCCCCGCCCGACGTCCCATGAGAGACCCCGCCATGGCCACGACCGCCCTCGCCCGGGACCGCGCCAACCACCGCCGGCGCACCACCGGGTTCCGTCAACGCCTCCTCACCGACTGGGAGTTGCCGGCCCTTCTGCTGATCCTGGCAACTGCCGCGGTGCTCTACGCCTGGGGCATCGACCGTGCCGGGGTGCACCCGTACTACAGCGCGGCAGTGCGGTCGATGGCCGCGAACTGGCACGCCTTCGTCTTCGGCGGGCTCGACCCGAGCGGCTCGATCACCGTGGACAAGATCCCCGGTGCGCTGTGGCCACAGGCCCTCTCCGTCAAGCTCCTGGGACCGTACAACTGGGCCGCGGTGCTGCCGCAGGTGCTGGAGGGCCTACTGGCCGTCTGGGTCCTGCACCGGATCGTCCGTGCCTGGGCCGGCCCCCGGGCGGGGCTGCTCGCCGCGCTGGTACTCACGCTCACGCCGGTCACCGTCGTACTCGACCGGCACACCATCCCCGACACCCTGCTCGTCCTGCTGCTGGTCCTCGCAGCGGGATCGCTGCAGAAGGCCGTCGCCACCGGGAGACTGCTGCCGCTGCTCATGTGCGGGACATGGGTGGGACTGGCCTTCCAGGCCAAGATGCTCCAGGCGTGGCTCGTCCTGCCGGTCTTCGCCGCGGTGTACCAGATGGCGGCGCCCGGCTCCCGGCGGCACCGAGCCTGGCGGCTGCTGCTCGCCGGAGCCACCGCACTCGTCGTCTCCTGCTCCTGGCTGCTTTTGGTGTGGGCGACCCCTGCCCCGGACCGTCCCTACATCGACGCCACCACCAACAACAACCCCTTCACCCTGGTCTTCGGCTACAACGGGCTGAGCCGCTTCGGCCACGACCCGAACGCGCTGGGCGCCGTCGCCGGCACCGCGGCCAGTCGCACCAGCGACAACACCGGTTGGACCATGCTGGTCAACCACGACGTGGGCCCGCAGATCGCCTGGCTCCTGCCGCTCGCCGTACTGGCCCTGGCGCTGGGGGTGTGGTGGCGCAACGGACAGCCGCGCACCGACGGGCCGCGGGCGGGGTTCCTGCTCTGGGGAGGCTGGCTGGCGGTGCACGTCGTGGTCTTCAGCAACTCCAACGGCAACCACGGCTACTACACCACCGTACTGGCCCCGGCCCTCGCCGCGCTGACCGGTGGCGGAGTCGCCCTCTTCTGGGCGGGGTACCGCGCCGGTGGACGACGTCGAGCGGCGCTGCCCCTCGCAATCGGGGTCACGGCTCTGTGGGCTGCGGCGATCGAAGGCCGGCACAGCGAATTCGCGCCCTGGCTGCTACCGGTGGTGCTGATGCTCGGCCTGTGCGGGGTCGTCGGCCTGTGCACCCGCGGACCACGCACGACGCGAAGGGCGGTGCACAGTGCCCTGGCGGCTTCCCTGGCGTCCATACTGCTCGCCCCGGCGGTCTGGGCCATCTCCTGCCTGGACCCGCGCCATGCCGGCTCACCGCTGTCGCCGCTGGCCGGACCGGTGGGACCCGACTACCGCGACAGGCACCACCATCGGCCCACGTTCCGGCGATACCCCTTGAGCAAGCCGTCCGCTCGGGACGCCGCGCTGCTGAACTACCTCTCCGCGCACCGTTCCGGGGAGAAGTACCTGCTCGCCACCCAAGCCGCCTACGGCGCCGAGCCGCTGCTGCGCGCCACCTCCCAACCGACGCTGGTCATGGGCGGCTTCACCGGCTTGACCCCCTATCCGGCCGCGCGACAGCTCAGCGACCTGGTCTCCAGCCACCGACTGCGCTACGCCCTGTTGACCACGCGCCGCCCACCCACACCGGCATCCTCCTGGGTGAAGAGCAACTGCACCCCCATCTCCCCGAGCGCCTACGGCCGTACCTCGGACGGAAGCTTCACCCTCTACGACTGCGCCCGACGGGCCAACTGACCTGGCGCACGTGGCTGCGCCCCGTACGTGAACCCACCGATGCCTCCCGCGGACTCCTCGTCGCCGGGCTCCGCCCTCAAACCCCGTGCTGCTCCAAGCCCCCTGCATTCACGCCGAGTTCCGGCCGCACGGGGGCCCACGGTCTCGACCGGGGGAGTGAAGGATCTACGGCGAAGAGCGGCTCGCATCGCGGAATTTCCCGTTCCGCGAAGACGCGTGGCGGGCGCAGGAGCACGATCTCCGCCGTTGAATCCTGCACCTCCGCCCAGGTGTTGTCTCGTTCAGACGGTGCGACTTGATGATCCGTTCGTCCCTGCCAGCATGTGGCGGCGCGGGCCGACCTTCGGCGCGCCGGCTTCCACAGCCCTCCGCGCCCTGTCCCGGAGGGGAAGCCGCACGAACAGAGGAGGGGAACATGTCGCGTCCCACCCGACGCCAGGTGCTGCACGGCAGCGCCGCGGCCCTGGCCGGAGCGGCGCTCACCGCACCGGCAGCCTTCGCCGACAGCCCTGCCGCCGTCCCCGCGGACGGCCAAGGACACCCGGCGCGAGCCATGCGCTCCGCCGGCCACGAGATACCGGAACCCTTCGACGAGATGTACCAGGGCCGCCACATAGAGGGCTGGCCGGCAGACGCGGAAGGTGCCCACAACGGAGGCCACCAGAGCGATGGAGGCCGGGCCGAGCACCACTCCGGCCAGGCCGGCCCGCACGAGGGCATGGACTTCGTCGTCCGCATCGACAACGACGACCTGCATGTGATGCGCAACGCGGACGGCACCTGGATCAGCCTGGTGAACCACTACGAGACGTTCACCACGCCCCGCGCCTTGGCACGCGCCGCCGTCCGTGCACTCCAGGGCGCCGACCTGGTCCCCGTCGTCACCGGCTGAGGCCCGCCCCTGACCGTCCCCCCACCGAGGAGTCCTCGACATGGCAGTCCGGAAGAACCAGGCGGACCTCACCGCCACCGAGAAGCGGGACTTCGTCGACGCGGTGCTGGAGCTGAAGCGCACCGGCCGCTACGACGAGTTCATCAGCACCCACAACGCCTTCATCATCGGTGACACCGACGACGGAGAGCGGACCGGCCACCGGTCACCGTCGTTCCTTCCCTGGCACCGCAGGTTCCTGCTCCAGTTCGAAGCAGCCCTCCAGAGCATCACGCCGTCGGTCATGCTGCCCTACTGGGACTGGACCGTCGACCGTTCGCCGCGCAGCTCGCTGTGGGCCGACGACTTCCTCGGCGGTGACGGACGGAGCGGCGACGGCCGGGTGACGTCGGGCCCGTTCGCCTTCGGCAGCGGCAACTGGCCGATGAACATACGCGTCGACGGCCGGACGTTCCTGCGCCGCTCCCTGGGCACCGGGGTCCGCGAACTGCCGACCCGGGCCGAGGTCGACCGGGTGCTCGCACTGAACGTCTACGACACCGCCCCCTGGAACAGCTCCTCCGACGGCTTCCGCAACAACATCGAGGGCTGGCGCGGTCCCAATCTGCACAATCGGGTGCACGTCTGGGTCGGTGGCCAGATGACGACCGGAGCCTCGCCCAACGACCCGGTCTTCTGGCTGCACCACTGCTTCGTCGACAAGCTCTGGGCCGACTGGCAGCGCAGGCACCCCAAGTCGGGCTATCTGCCGACCGGCAACACCCCCGACGTCGTCGACCTCCACGACACGATGAAGCCGTGGAACGACGTCACACCGGCGGACATGCTGGACCACACCCGGTTCTACACCTATGCATGACATGCGCATGACGATCCGGCGTTGATCCTGGACTGGCGCTCGATGCGTTCGGCCGGCTTCGCCGCTCAGCGGTGATGCCACACGAGCGTGTAGCGCCAGAACAGCCGGCGGCGCAGGCGTGCGCCGGGCAGAACCGCACGAGCCTCGCGGACGACCTCGGGGAAGCTCATGTCCGCCGGCTGGGTCCTGGCCGTCATCGAGACCGGACGAGGTGTGATGCGCCCCCTGGTCTTGAGCCAGCCCATGGCGGCGTTGAGTGGGCCGGCCATGGTTCCGAGCAGGTGGTCACCTGGCGTCGTCGGGCGCGACAGTCCGAGAATCACCACGGATCCGCCGGGCGCCAGGTGCCGGCGGAAGACCGCGAGGGCGTCGGCGAACGGTAGGTGGTGGACCGTGGCGACACACGTGATGACGTCGTAGGAGGCTGCGGGGATCCCGGTCAGCGCGTCTGCCGTCGTGAAGGTGACGGGGGTGGCCGGAGGGGTCAGTTCCCGTGCCCGAGCGGTGATCTGCGGATCGGAGTCGATGCCGTGCACCCTGTCGGCCCGTCCGGCCAAGAGCCTGGCCAGGTCGCCGCTGCCGGAACCGACGTCCAGGGCGCTGCCGAAGCGCCGGGGGAGTTGCCGCAGGATCCAGGAGTGGTAGTGGGCGTTGTGGTCCCACGGGTGGGCGGCATTGAACTGCTCAAGAACCCGGAGGAAGCGGTGCAGCGGTGTCGGCATGCGGTCACTTCATCAGGATCCTCGTGCCGGCGTCTCCTCGTTGGAGGAGATCTCAGTCCGACCCGCGGCCGGCTGATCCGGAGCATCGTCGGCCCGGCGCGCGCACTGTTCCACACGGAGGGTGGGGCTGGCCGCGGTGGCCGAGCCCCGCACCATCGACGACCAGGCGGCCTGGCTGGACAACACCACCGTCGCCTACACCGTTCGCGACAGCAGCGGCGACCCCGGCGTCTGGTCCGTCCCGGCCGACGGGTCCGGCGCTCCCCGCCTGCTGGTATCCAACGCCGAGTCCCCGGCCGCACTGGGCTGACAGCACCCCGCAAAGCCGGAGAAGCAGCCGCAACCCCACAGGCAACCGTGAACCGTGACAAGGCGAACCGCTCACCATGCGGGATGACCCGCGATCCGGGCACCGCAGCACGGCAGGGGTCTGGGACGTGATCAGCGATCGTCGTTGAGCCAGTCGCCCGGGATCAGGTCACGAACGCGATCGAGGTCTTCTGCCGTCCGGCCGCGCGCCAGGATGGCCGAGCCGTCGTCATCGCGCAGAAGGACGTCGTGGCCCAGGAACCACCGGGTCTCCTCGCCGATGGGGTACGCCGGGAACGGCAGCCGGACGGAGTTCGCCTCCAGCAGCCCGAGGCTGTCGTCATCCGGGTCGAGGAAGTCGCAGAGCTCTTCGTCGGCCTGCAGGGACTCCGACAAGATGATCTCGACGAAGCAGAGGGAAAGACGCTCCAGCCAGCCCTCCCACCGCTCGGCGCTCTTGTCGGCAAGGTCAAGCCGGATGAACACCGCAGGATCTGCATCCTGGAGGCCGTCGAGGAGGATGCCCCAGGACGCGGCTCCCTGGTTCTCGTGACGGAAGACCAGGGCCTCCTTGGCGTCGTCGACATACAGCGCTGCAGGACCGAGCAGCACATCGTGGTTGCTGGTGAGCTCCTGCCGGCGTCCGAACAGCAGATACGCCTCGCGCAACGCCGTCGGCAGCCGGAGACCCAGTCTCTCCTCGGCAGCGTCGAGATCGGCTTCCGTCCAGCCGTCATCGTCTCCCAGGGCGGCGCCGACCCAGTGGGCGGCGAAGCCCTGGACGAAGGCCCATGCACCACTGCGGCCTTCGACGCCTCTGGCGAGCGACGCGGCAAGATCGAACCCTTGTGTCATGTCAGGACGATATCCGTCCCGCTCATCAGCCCTCTTCGCACCCTGACGGTCGACCAGGTGCTCCTGGAATCCGTACCGCCAGCCGGGCTGGTGGCATGCGCAAGCCCCTGATGGAACGTCGCGCCGCTACGAAAGGATGCTCCGTGAGCACTCGTCCCTGCCGATTCGCACGGTTGCGCTCCTCGCGAGCGGTGACGCCTACCCCGTCGCCGTCGACCACCGCGCCGATGGGAGACTCGGGTCATGACGACCGGAGCCGGTGACTTCGAGCTGACCATGGACGAGCTGCGCGTCGTGACGCGCTATGTGGTGGAGAGTGTTCAGGAAGTCCTTCCGGCGTTCGAGGAGGCTGTTCCCGATGATTCGCGGCCTCGCGCAGCAGTTGATGCCGCGTGGGAGTTCGTGAACGGCGCGAGAAGGACCAAGCTGCAGCGCGTTGCCGCGTTGGACGCACACCGCGCCGCGAAGGAAGCGGACACCGAAGCCGCACGACTTGCCGCGCGCGCCGCTGGAGACGCGGCGGCTGCCGCATACCTGCACCCCATCGCGAAGGCCACCCAGGTAGGACACATCCTGCGCGGGGCTGCTTGTGCGGCGCGGGTGGCCGAGTTGCGCGCAGGCGACGATCCCGACGTCGGAGACAAGGCCATCGAGCAGGCCAGGCGACGCGCCACGCCGGTCCTGATCGATGTTCTCTGCCGGTATCCGCTCGCGCCGACAGGCAAGGGCCGCGTCGCCCACCTCATGAGCACCTTGGACGCTTCCCTGCGCGCATCGCGCTGAGGAATCCCCGTCAGGTGCGTTGTCCCGGGACGTCGGCTCGTGAAGCCGGGCGGTCGACCGGGGACGGGACGCGGTGCGCGTTCCGAGCACGACCCGTGGGAGCGGCAGAACAGCCGGACGTGGCACATCGGCCCGTCCGGCTGACGCCACCACGAGACGTCTACGAGCGGGTGGCGGTCGCGCAGCCGTCGCCTCCGGCCGTCGTGCCGTTGCTCGCCTCGATCGGCTTGCTGCGGTCGTACGGATCGACGTGGTGAGCCTCGGCGGGCTGCTCGTCGGCCCTGCCGAAGGGCGGCACGAAGTAGCCGGTCGGGTCGGAGCAGCCGCCGTTGGTCATGTCCAGCGCGTACGAGACGAGGGACATCGTACCGGGTTCGGTGATCACCTTTTCCGGGTCGTCCCAGCTCATCACCACCTTGCGCCGCACGATCGTACGGACGACCTCTGCGTCCCGCCCGCCGTCGCCCGCCGGGGTGACCGGGTACACGAAGGTGACGTCCGCCGTCACCTCGACCGCCCCCCGTTCCCCTTCCCGGTACGTGAGCCGACCGCGCGTCTTGACCACGTCACCGACCAGCCGGGCCTGTCCCGGCCGGAAGCGGCTGAACAACAGCAGCGGGTCGGTCCGGGGAGTGGGCGCCGTCGACGACAGGGCGGTCCGGAGATAGTCCTGGACGTCCTTCTGGTGCGGGTTCAACAGCGCGATCGCCTTCGTGGGCCGCTCGCCGCGCAGGACACGGGAGTCGAGCCCCGCGGCCACCAGGAAGTCCCGGCTCTGCCTCAGTGTCCGCTCGACCTGGGCGGTGTCCATCCAGCCGGTCGCCTTGGCCGGTGGCACCGTGATCCCTGCCGCTCCGTCGGCCCAACGCGCCGCGGGCGAACCCCGGAAGGGTTCGGCGAAGGTGGGGCGCAGATCCGGCTCGGCGCCGGGCGCCTCCCGCGGGCGTTCCGACTCGGCGGCCAACGGCTCCTGCCCACTGTCGTCGCCACCGAACCAGTCGACGACCTGCTGCGGGAAGAGCCCTACGACCAGGAGGACCACGGCCGTCAGCAGCCCGGTCACGTACCAGCCTGTCCTGCGCCGGGGCCGAGCCGGTGAGTACGTACGCCAGCCTTCCGGCTGCCCCGAGCGCTCCCGCAGCCGCCGCTCCATTTCACGGGCACGTGCCGACGGCTCCACGGGGGCACCGGCCACATCCCTCACCGATTCACGGAGGAACCGCTCCCACTCCTCGTCCGACACGGATGACCCGTCTTGCCCCCCAGTCCCGCTCACACCACACCCCTGTTCTCACCCAATGGATCGATGCCCGATGGCTCGACCGTCTGATCAGTTGACCGTGCACAGGTCCACCGAGAGCCGCCCGCATAATCGCATGAGCAGGACGCCGACCTGCCGGGGCGGTGGGTGAAGGGGCTTCCTCAGCGGCTCCAGTCCAGGTCCCGCCCGGTGAAGGCAGCCAGCTGATCCAGCGCGGAGGAGGATTCCGGCAGGCGGGCAACGGCGAAGGCGCCGAAGTCGCGGGCGCCCATGGCCTCGTTCTGGCGGGCCGCGTCGAACGCCATCTCGATCAGGTCGGCATCGGCGCCGAACGGGACGCCCAGCGCCCGTGCAACGTCCCAGCCGTGGACGACCAGTTCCATGACCATGATGCCGCCGGCGAACCGGGCCGCCTGCGCAGAGCCGTAGAAGTCGACCTCGCCCTCCCATGCCTCCGGTGTGGACCAGGCTTCGGCGAGTCGCCCGGCGACCTCGTCGAACCGGTCCCATGAGCCGTGCGGAGCCGGCCCGCCAGGGGGTGCGCTGCGCCGCGTGCGTGCCGCGGGTGAGCACGTCCAACAGGTGCGTGCCGAGCTGGTCGACCGTGAACTCCTCGCACGGCGTGGGCAGTTCCCCGTCGCCCTCAAGGAGGGGACGGTGACCAGCGGGCGGAGTGCGGCCGCGGCCCGGGCCACCGCGGTGGTCTGCGCGGTCTGAGTCGACGTTGTTGTCACTGCCGGTTCGCCTCCGCCTCGAGCGAGATCTTGATCTCGTCGCCGATGACGGCTCCGGCAGGCCCGGCGCTCACGCCGAAGTCCGAACGGCTGATCTCGGTGGTCGCCGAGAAGCCGACGGCGGGCTCGCCGTCGAATCCGGTGCCGAAACCGTTGAGTGTCAGGGAGAGCGTCACGGGGCGGGTGACCCCGCGCAGTGTGAGGTCGCCGTCGATCAGAAAGCCGCCCTCGCCTGCCCGTATGCCGGTGGAGGAGAACGCCATCGTCGGGAACGCCTCGACGTGCAGGAAGTCCTCGGCCTTCACATGGTCGTCGCGCTGGACGTTGCCGGTGGAGACGGATTCGGTGGAGATGGTCGCGACGACGGAGGAGTCGAGCGGGTTGTCGCCGGTGACGATGTACCCCTCGAAGGAGTCGAAACGGCCGCGCACCTTGGCGATCCCCAAGTGCTTGACGGAGAAGGCGACGTGTTGAGAGCTCAACCACTTGTACGCTCGACGGCATGGCCACCGACTCCACGCCGAAGACCGAGCCGCGCCGGAGTCGCCTCTCGCACGCCATGAACGCGATGGAGAAGTCCGGTTGGGTGAGTCGCCGTGCGGTCGACGGCGACCGGCGCGGCGCGGTGGCCCAGCTCACCCACGAGGGGTACGAGGCGCTGCGGAACGCCGCGGCCGGCCATGTCACCGAGGTGCGGGAGTGCCTGTTCGACAGCCTCACGCAGGAGCAGGCGGAGCAGTTGTACGAGATCAGCCAGGCCATCGGCGCGACACTGCGCCAACGCGGTTGAAGAACCGGCTCTGGCTACCACGCCCGCACGCCACCTCGGTCCGGTGGCAGCAGGGCGGCGAGCACTCCTCACTCCACACCGAGGCCGCCACGGTCTCCTGAGGTGGCGGGCGACGGCGGGTAGTCGTCGACGGCCATGGAGTCGTAGAGGCGTGCACTCTTGGTGGTGAGGCGAACGAGGGCGCGGCTGGGGCCCGCGGGCAGAGCGGAGATCAGGCGGGCGCCCTGGGCCAGTCCCCACACGCCGAGGCGGGACGTCGGAATCAGGGTCTTCGCCGCGCTCAGCGCGACCGCGCGGCTGCCGCGCACGTGCTCCGCCATCACGCGCTCGTAGGCGGGGAAGGCTCGCTCGTGATCGCCGCCCGCCCGCGCCAGCTCTCCGGCGAGGACGTACGCGCCGAGGACGGCCAGGCTGGTGCTGCCGCTGACGGCCGGACCGGGGCAGTAGCCCGCGTCGCCGACGAGCGTCACCCTCCCCTGCGACCAGGTGTCCATGCGGAGCTGGGTGATCGAGTCGAAGTAGAACGCCGGGGTGCGGTCGAGCTCGTCCAGCCAGCGGTCCACGTGGGGGTGCATGCCGGCGAACGCACCACGCAGCAGCTCCTTCTGCCGGAGCGTGTCGCGGTGGTGGTAGGCGAGTTCGCGCTCGCTGCGGAACAGGAACAACGCCCGCGCGTCGCCGAGGTGCCGCGCGCCGTACATGCCGGCGGTGCGGCCGACGCCGACGTGGAGGAGGAGTTCGCCGTCGAGCCCGTCGACGTTCGGCAGGGTCAGCACCCCGAGGTAGGCCCCGATGAAGGAGTTGGAGCGGGACTCCTCGTCGAAGACGAGGCGACGCACGTTGGAGTGCAGCCCGTCCGCACCGACGACGAGGTCGAAGCGGCGCGGCGCGGCCTTTTCGAACCGGACCTCGCCGTCGGGCGAGATCGCGGTGATCGAGTCGTCGAAGACGTACTCGGTGTCGTCGCGTGCGGCGTCGTAGTAGATCTCGCTCAGATCGTCGCGCATGATCTCGACGTGCCGGTCGGAGCCGGCGCTGAAGATCTTGGCGAGATCCGCCCGGACGGGACGCCGTGAGCCCTCCTGATAGACGGTCATTCGGTGCGTGCCGACGGCTCGCTCCTCGACAAGCGGGAGCACGCCCATCTTCTCCGAGATGTTCATCGCCGGCCGAAACAGGTCGACCGCATGGCCTCCGGTCCTTCGTAGCGCCGGCGCGCGCTCAACGACGGTGACGGAAAAGCCGTGTCTGGTGAGCCAGTAGGACAGAACCGGGCCGGCGACGCCGGCACCGGAGACGAGAATCCGCATGGCACTCCTCCTCTTCATTCGGCCCGCCCGTACGGCGCGTGGATCGCGGTGAAGGCCAGCAGGGGGGTGGCGGTCCGCGGTGGGTCCTCGAGCAGGGGCGAGTGCCCGAGTCCGGACAGCAACTCGACCTTCGCGCCCGGAACGGCCCGATAGTCGGAGGCGGATGAGGATCGCCATCTACGGTCGTCCTCGCCGAAGATCACCAGTAGCGGCCTGCCCAGGACCGTCAGCCGATCAGGCAGCGCCCGCTGCTCCAGGTAGGCACGGGTGGCCCCCATCGTCGTGGTGAGCGTGTGAGGGGTCATACCGCGCACGTCGTCCAGGAGCTCTTCTGGGATCTGGTAGCCCTCCCGGCTGAAGCCCGTGCTCGCGAACCACCGGAGCTGCTCGTCGGTCGGCGGCCACTGCGAGAGGTCGATGGCGGCGGACTCCGGGGCGATCAGGGCGCCCAGGCCGGGTCCGGTGTTGACGAGCGCGAGCGCGGTCACCAGGTCGGGCCGCCGTTCGGCGAGGGCGGTGGCGACCACGCCGCCGCTGGAATGACCGGCTACCACGGCGTGCTCGACGCCGAGCCGGTCCAGTGCCGCACCGACCCTGCGTGCCTGGTCCGGGATCGCGTAGCTGCGGTCGGCCGGCTTGGCCGACCGGCCATGCCCGAGCAGGTCGAGCCGGATGACACGGTGAGCCCCCGTCAGCAGTGGAACCATCGGGGCCCACGAGCGGGCCGAGGATGCGGACCCGTGGATGAGCAGGAGCGCGGGGGCGTCGCGGGGGCCGTCCTGGCACACGTGGATGTCGCCGTCGTACAGCGACAGCGTGGAAGTCCCGGTGGCCCCGGATCCGCCGTTCCCGTACGGATCGCCGTCAGAAGCAGTCATGAGCCCAATGTCCCCGCCCCACGCGCCGGTGGATTGGACGAATGTTCCCTTCGGGCGGCTCACGTAGCATGGGGCGATGCGGACCTTCGTGCGCGGTGCAGCCAGGTGGGGCGTCGAGTCGCCACGGCGGCCCAGCCGGGTGGCCGGGGTCACCATGGCAGGGTTCAGTGTCCGTGACCTGGAAGCGCTCCGGATGGTCCCGCACCCGGCCGTGACGCTGCTGCTGGAGTTCGGTGACGGTTCGCCCGTCCTTGACTGTGCCGCCGGGCGGCAGCAGCGTGAAAGCTTCGTCGCCGGACCCGGGCTCGGGTCCGGAGGCGCGGTCCGGGCACGGGGACAGAACATCGAGTGCGTGCAGGTGCGCCTGTCCCCGGTGGTCGCACGCGCGATTCTGGGCGTCTCCCTCGCCGACATCGACGGCACCGTGGTGTCGCTGAGCGACCTGTGGGGCCGGGAGGCGTCACGGATCCGCGAGCAACTCGGCGAAGTCTCGCCCTGGCAGGATCGCTTCGCGTTGACGGACGCGCTGCTCGCCCGCCGGCACGAGGCGCGGCAGCCGGTGGACCCGGAGGTGGCCTGGGCCTGGCGCTGGATCGTCGCAAGCCATGGCCTGGTCCGCGTGGACGGACTCGCGGCCGAGGTCGGGTAGAGCCGTAAGCGGCTGTGGTCACGGTTCCGGTCGCAGCTCGGCCTGCCGCCCAAGCGCGCCGCGAAGCTGGTCCGCTTCGACCATGCCGCCCACCGTCTGGTCGCGGGCGAAGGCGCGGCCCGCGTCGCGGCCGAAACCGGCTATGTCGACCAGTCCCATCTGCACCGGGACGTCAGGGAATTCACCGGGGCAACCCCCTCGACCGTGGCCGGCGAGCTGCTTCTCGCCGTCGACGACATCGCATGGCCCCACCGGGGCTACTCGCCGAGGTCCGCCGTGAGCGTGGTGCGCGGCACGCTGACCACTGCGTCGTAGGCGTTCAGAGCCGCAACGGGCAGGAAGCCGTCGTCCATGCGGATGCGGGTGGGCTCCGGCAGGCCGTGGTGCCGGGCATGCGCGCGCAGGGCGCGGGTGTCCACCAGCGCGGGTGCCTCCGGCACTCCGGCGAACAGGGCCTCCACGCTGTCGGGTGTCGCCTCGGGGGCGTCGGCCGGACTCTGGCGCATCCCGGCAGGGTGTGCCGGATCGGGCGCGTTCCGCACGGTCCGGCCACTGCCGCCGGTCAGTGCCACGGACACATAGTCCGTTCCGAGTTCCTGGGCGAGGACGTGCCCCATGGGTGTACAAGGGAGCGGGCTGTCCTGGGGGTTGGCGGTGCGCTGGATGTGCGCGTTGTGTGCGGCGACCACGATGCGGGTGCCGGGTTCCGACTGGTCGAGCAGCTCCAGCAGGCTCTCGGCCATGTAACGGTCGCGGGCGGCGAGGTCGGCGGCGTCCGGTGCACCACCGAGCAGTTCGGACATCGCGCGCTGCATCTGGTCGGTGCGCCAGGCTGCCCAGACGTCCGAGAGGGCGCGTTCGTAGGCCTGCTGCCCGCTGCGCCGGAGGTAGATCTCGCGCATGACCGAAACACGGTTGAGCAGCCGGCCGAGCGTTGCCGAGAGCCGGTCCTGGGCCTCGGGGCCGAGGGCGAGGCGGGCGTGGGCGGAGACGAGACCCGAGCCGCCCGCGAGCGGCTCCGACAGCTCAAGGGCAGTACGGGCATAGCGCACCGCGCCGGGGTCGACTTCGGCCAGATACCTGGCGACCGGCTCCAGTGCGGGCGCCAGCGAGCCCCCGGCGGCCGGAATGTCGAGTCCGGCGAAGCGGACCGGGTGCGATGCCGTGGCGTTGTGGGCGCGCAGCCACCGCAAAGTGTCGCGCCCCTCGGCGGACTGGCCCGGGTAGCCGTCCGCGCGGGGCATGAGCAGCGCGTCGAGGTCGCCGTCACCACCCTGCACCCAGGCGTCGACAGCCCGACCGGAGGCGGCCCCGAACTCCACGGCGTAGACGGTGAATCCGCACTCCCGGACAAGGAAGCGCAGCATCCGTTCGCGCAGCAGCCCGAACTCCCGTACCTGGTGGGAGTTCTCCCCCAGAGCGACCACTCGTGCGTCGCCGACGAGACAGCGCAGGGTCTCCAGGTCGTCGAGCGGGTCATCGAGAGCGGGGGCGGCGAGACGGACGGCGTTGCGGGTCGTCCATTCAACGAGGGTGAGCGGATGACTAGAGCCCATGATCGCGACCCTAACAGTCGGCCGCAGCTCGATCCTCCCCGCATCACGTCCGAGGGCCGCGCACCGCACCGCGGCGCGGTCCTCGACATGGAAGGGCCTTCATCTCGGGGTGGAAGGGCCTTCACCTTGGGGTGGACTGGTCCTGACGCCCGGCTGACGGCAGCCGGCCTCACGCCAGGTCGAGGAGCTCCTTGTACGAGCCCCCGAAGCCCTGGTGTTCGTCGACCAAGTGGATCTCCAGGAACCAGTGGGACTGCCACCCGCCCTCGTCGATGCGGCGGAGGGGCAGGTCGCTGTCCGGACCGATGTACGAGCCGGCCCGGGCGTCATGGGCGTGCGCGGCCGGTGCCGCTCCGGCCAGGTGCCCGACATGCCATCCGGCCGGCGTCCAGCCCGCCTTGGCGGCCAGGGCCTGGACCTCGGCGTGCAGCTGCCGACCGGTCACGGCCCGGTCCGAGTGGAACGCCTCGCGGGCCGTGGCGAACACCTTCGGCAGGTCCTCGCCGAGCCGGCGCTTGTCCGGGTCCTCGCCTAGGACGATCGTACGGGCGAAGCCCGTCTCGTAGCCGGGGAGCACCGGTCCGAGATCGACGACCACGATGTCGTCCGTACCGATTTCCCGGTCCACCGGCGGCTCCTGCCCGTAGGGCGACACGGAGTTCGGGCCCGAACGGACGACCCGCCAGGGCCGGCACGCGACCGAACCGAACACCTCACGCGCCAGTTCCCCGATCCGGTCGCCCGCCTCGCGTTCCCGGCGACCTGGTGCGATCAGGCCGCGGGTGGTGACTTCGGCGAACAGGGTCTGAGCCATCCGCTGCGTCTCCACCAGCCCCAGGGCGCGCAGCCGTTCGTCCATCCGGTCGGGTACCGCCCTCGTGCTCTCCCTCTTCCTGTTACGGGGTCGCGCGCACGATGACGAGCGATCCTTCGTACGTCGGCCGCGTGCGCAGATGGCCGAACTCCTCGTCCCAGGCACCGCAGTCCAGGTCGTGGCGCAGGCTCTGGTCGAAGTGTTCGCGGACGCGGTCGTCGACGAAGCTCCAGGCCGAACACGCCTGCCGAGCGGCCGGGTCGAGCAGCATCTCGGGGCGCCCGTAGTACGCCTCGTTGAACCCGTCGGTGCAGTCCAGCGGGATGGGCACGGTCCGGACGGTGCTGGTGCCCCCGAGCGCGGCGGACAGTTCCTCGACGCTCGGGTAGCGGCGGGCCTCGGTGTCGAGGACTTCGGGTGCGTAGCGGTACAGCCAGAAGTCCCGGACCAGGGTGGGGTCGCAGGTCAGCATGACCACCGGGCCGCGGGTCACGCGCCGCATCTCGCGCAGGCCGGCCCGGACGTCGGACCACTGGTGGACGCTGAACAGCGTCATGGCCGCGTCGAACTCGCCGTCGGCGAAGGGCAGCTCCTCGGCGACGGCGTCGATGGCCCGGGCGAGCTGCGCCGGCCGCTGGGCGCGCATCGACTCCGAGGGCTCGACGGCCGTGACCGTACGCGCCGCGCTCTCGTACGAGCCGGCGCCGGCGCCGACGTTGAGGACGGTCCGGGCGTCGCCCAGGGCCTCGGCGATGAACCGGGCGATCCGTTCGTCCGGCCGGCGGTAGGAGGAGTACCCGGAGCCGAAGGTGCCGTAGTCGACGTCGCCGACGCTGCCGTCCTGGGTGCGTGTGGTCATGGGGCCTACCTCGCCTCGTGAGCAGGAACAGGGGAACGGATCCCCGCACGCCATCGGTTGTGCCGGTGGGAGCGCGGGGAATGGATGAGGGTGCTACGACCGGACTCCTCCGCGGCACGACACGATCTATCCTGCATATGCGGCTGGGGTTCGACAATCTCCTGGCAATTGCTTGGGTGTTTCCCCAAAGGACGCCGCATTTGTGAAGAGGATGTTGGAGGTAGCGACGATGTACATCCGCAGGTCGCCGAGCCGGACCGGGCCGTTCGCCCGCAATCGAGGGAGGGCCTCGTGACGGTAGGGACGACAGGCGTGCCGGAGGACCGGCGGGTCGAGGGGCTGGTAGCGGCCCAGCAGAAGGCCGTCGAGCTGTTCGCCGAGGCGGAGGCGCGCGGGCTGGTGCTGCCCGGCCGGGGCGAGCGCGAGGCCAGCGACCTGATCCGCGACCTGGCCAACGAGATGTTCGGCACCACCAAGCACTGGCACAAGCGGATCATCCGCTCCGGCCCCAACACCCTCCGGCCCTACCGGGACAACCCGCCGGACCGGACCATCGGCCCCGACGACATCGCCTTCGCCGACTTCGGCCCGATCTTCGAGGAGTACGAGGCGGACTTCGGCCGCACCTACGTCTTCGGCGACGACCCGCACAAGCACCGCCTGCTGAAGGACCTGCCACGCATCTTCGACGCCGGGCGCGCCTTCTTCGCCGCCGATCCCGCCATCACCGGCCGACAGTTGCACGCCGAGGTCGAGCGCCTCGCCACCGAGGCCGGCTGGACCATCGGCATCTGGCACGCCGGCCACCTCGTCGGCGAGTTCCCCCACGAGACCAATGACGGGGCCAAGTCCGAGTCCTACATCACCCCCGAGAACGGCAACCCGCTGCGCCGCACCGACCGCGCGGGGCGGACCTGCCACTGGATCCTCGAACTCCATCTGGTGGACCGGGAACGGGGCTTCGGCGGCTTCTACGAACAACTCCTCGACCTCGCCTGACTTCCGTTGATGGTCGGGAGCACCTTCCTGGTTCAGTCATCGAACGCCGGACCCTCGGCGGCCGAGGCACGAGCGTGGCGGTCGAGCGCGCGCCAGACACGGTCCCGGGTGAGGGGCATTTCCGTGAAGCGGAGGCCGGTGGCGTCGCGCAGGGCGTTGGCGAAGGCCGGGGCGACGGGGTTGAACGGGCTCTCGCTCATCGACTTGGCGCCGAGCGGTCCGATGGCGTCCGTGGTCTCCATGAAGTGGACCTCGGTGCGCGGGATGTCGGCGTACTGGGGGAGACGGTAGCGGCGGAACGCGGCGGTGGTGACCTCGCCGCGCTCGTCGATGCGGACGTTCTCGAAGAGGGTGGCGCCCAGTGCCTGGGCGACGCCGCCCTCGACCTGGCCCCGGCACTGCATCGGGTTCATGACCTTGCCCGCGTCCGCGGCGTGGACGCTGCGCAGGATGCGGATCTCCCCGGTGCCGGGGTCGACGGCTATGCGGAACCACTGGGCGTTGAAGGCGACCGAGCGCGGTGATCCGCCCCAGTGGCCGTCCGCGGCCAGCTCCTCCGCGGCGCCCTTCGTGTGGGCGGCCTCGACGAGCTCCTTCAGGGGCACGACCCGGCCTGCGCAGTCGAAGGCCTCGGCGCCCAGTTCGCACAGATGCCGGGCCACGCCCGTGTGCCGGGCCGCGAAGGTCTGCAGCCGCTCGGCCAGGGCGGTCGCCGCCAGGAGGACCGCCTTGCCCGCGACCACGGTGCCGGCCGAGCCGAAGGCGCCCGTGTCGTGGCGTACGACGTCGGTGTCGGACTGCCGGATCGCGATGCGGTCCTCCGTGGTGTTCAGGGCGCCGGCGGTGATCTGTTTGTGCACCGTGGTGGTGCCGTTGCCGAACTCCGCGGTGCCGACCGCGATGTCGTACGTGCCGTCGGAGAGGAGGGAGACCCGGGCGTCGGCGTAATGGCCGCCGGGTGGGCCCGTCGCGATCATCGCCATGCCCGTGCCCTGTCCGACCAGCCAGCCTTCCGGAGCCGGGTCGGCGCTGGTGTCCTCGGCGACGGCCCTGCGGACGACCGACAGGCACTGGTCGAGGCCGTAGGAGGCGATGTGGAGGTCCTCCTCCTCGCCGATCGGGCTGAGCAGGCGTTCGCCGGGGCCGATGATGTTCTTCTCGCGGAAGGCCAGGGGGTCCAGGTCCAGACGGCGGGCCAGTTCGTCCACCACCGACTCGACCGCGAAGGTGACCTGGCCGAGGCCGTAGCCGCGGAAGGCACCCGCCGGCACGCAGTTGGTGTAGACGGAGAAGGCGTCGACCTTCTTGTGCGGGGCCCGGTAGACGGCCATCGACTCGCCCACGCTGTGGAACATCACCGCCGGGCCGTGGTTGCCGTATGCGCCGGTGTTGGACACCACCCGGAAGTGGAAGGCGGTCAGGGTGCCGTCCTTGCGGGCGCCCATCTTGATGGTGATCGTGAACGGGTGGCGGGTGGTGGCCCCGTAGAACTGCTCGGCGCGGGTGTACTCCAGCTTCACCGGGCGGCGCAGTTTCAGGGCCGCCAGGGCCACGATGTCCTCGGTCAGCATCTCCTGCTTGCCGCCGAAGCCGCCGCCGACCCGGCCCGCGACCACGCGGACCTCGTCCTCGGGCAGGTCGTACAGCGCGCAGAGCGCACGCCGGGTCAGGAACGGGGTCTGGGTGGAGGAGCGGACCGTCAGGCGTTCGCCCGTGCCGTCCTCCTTGGGCTCGAAGTAGGCGACGCAGCCGTGGGTTTCGAGGCTGGCGTGCTGGACGCGCTGGGTGCGGAAGGTCTCCTCGTAGACGACGTCGGCCAGGCCGAAGCCCTCTTCGACGTCGCCGATCTCACCGTGTACCTCGCCCGCGACGTTGTTCTCGGCGCGGGCGATGCGGGCCTCGGGGCCCTTGTCGCCGTGCAGCGCCGGCGCGCCGGGCAGCATCGCGGTTTCGGGGTCGGTGACGTACGGGAGCTCCTCGTACGTGACCTCGATGCGCCGGCAGCCTTCCTCGGCGGCCTGCTCGCTGTCGGCCACGACGGCGGCGACGCGCTGGCCGACGTAGCGGACGGTGCGGTCGAGGACGCGTGTGTCGTCGGGGTCCTCCGTGGGGTGTTCGTGGCGGGCGGAGGAGTACAGGCGCTCGGGGGCGTCCTCGTGGGTGAGTACGGCGTGCACGCCCGGCACCCGCAGGGCCGCGGAGGCGTCGATGGCGGTGATCCGGGCGTGCGGGTGGGGGGAGCGCAGCAGCTTCATGTGCAGCATTCCCGGGACTTCGACGTCGAACGTGTAGCGGGCGGTGCCGGTGACGACCTGCGGGCCGGCCGGGGCGCCGAGGCTCTTCCCGACCGCCTTGCCGGCGCACGGCCGGTCGGTGTGCTTGACGCCGCGCACCGCGTCCTCGATCGCCCGATACCCCGTACAGCGGCAGATGTTGCCCTTGAAGGCCCGCGGAAGGTCGTCGAGTTTGCCGTCGTCGTGGTCGGTGCCCTGCTCGGCTTCGAGGGCCGCGGTGGTCATCAGGAAGCCGGCGGTGCAGAAGCCGCACTGGAATCCCTGGGCGTCGAGGAACTTCTGCTGGACGGGGTGGAGTTCCCCCTCCGGGGAGGCCAGGCCCTCGACGGTGGTGACGCTGCGGCCCTCGGCCCGTACCGCCGGATACAGACAGCTGTGCACGGGTTCGCCGTCCACGTGGACGGTGCAGGCCCCGCAGTCCCCGGCGTCGCAGCCCTTCTTCACCCCGAACCAGCCGCGCTCGCGCAGGTAGGTGCGCAGACACTGGCCGGCGCGCGGTTCGTCGGCGAAGGGTCGGTTGTTGACCTCGATGTGGAAGCTCATCGCCTGCCGTCCTGGGGGAGCTGGGTGAGTTCGCGCCGGATCTCCTCGGCGAGGCGGAATCCCATGTGCCGACGCCATTCGGGCAGCCCGTGGATGTCGTCGAACCAGTCGTCGTCGCCGACGGCCGCCTCGATCGCGTCCCGCAGCTCCGCCTCGCCCGGAGGCAGTGGGAACCAGAGACGGAAGGGCCGTACGGTCGCCGCGGTGAGGGCCACCGCCAGCGAGCCGTCCACGGGGTCGAGGGTGCCGATGACCAGCGCGCCGGAGCGGCCGAGGCCGTACAGCGACGCCTGACGGAAGGCCGTACGGCAGTCCAGCGCCCGGGCCGGCAGGGTGACGGAGCAGAGCAGCTCGCCCTCGCGGAGGTCCTTGCGGCCCGCGCCGGTGATGAAGTCGGCGACGTCGACGCGACGCAGCGCGCCGGTCTGCGACTGGAGCAGGCACTTGCCGTCGAGCGCGGCGGTCAGCGAGATCATCGGCCCGGCCGGCAGGCCGTTGCAGAGATTCCCGCCGACCGTCGCCATGTTCCAGATCTTGAAGGATGCCAGGAAGGCCCTGCAGCACTGCTCGAACAACGGCGCCGCCTGCGCACGGAGCCTCCGTCCGCAGCGGGAGAGCTGGGCGATCGTGCAGGTCGCCGCGATCTCCAGCGCCCCGTCCTCCCGGTACGTCACCGGGTCCCAGCCCATCCGGCTCAGATCCCGCAGGCGGCGCAGCTGCGGCTGCGGCTCGGAGAACAGATACGTCCCCCCGCCCAGCCATGCGTCACCCGGCCGCCAGGGCTCACGACGGCGTGCGTCGAGCACGTCCATCACGGTGTTCAGATCCATGTCTCCCCACGCCTTTCGGCCACTGATTCCCCCTCAGTGAAGCCAGGGCGGGGACGGAAAACGACTGGTTGCGCACACGGAAAACCTCCATCGTCGACACCTGTGAACTGGATGATCAACCAAGAGGATTTCAGTGGAAAATCCTTGGCATTTACGATGGGATAACTCGTAATCGCCTAGTGAATGTGAGATCTGGGGTCGTCCCACAGCCGCGCAAGGAGCCACCGTATGCACGTCGAAGACCTCCTCCAGCTCGACAGCCTCGACCTCGGTCTCGTCTGGGGCGATGAGCCACTTCTCGGCCAAGAGGTCAGCGGAGTCACCGCCACCGATCTGGAGGACCCGACCAGGTTTCTGCAGCCGGGCGAGATCGTGCTGAGCGGACTGGTGTGGTGGACGCCGGACGACGGTCGCGCCAAGACCGATCGCTTTGTCTCCGCGCTGCGGGCCGTCGGCGTCGCCGCCCTCCTCGCCGGCGAGGAAACGCACGGCACGGTGCCCGAGGACCTCGTCGACTCCTGCCGTGAACACCGGATCGCGCTGCTCGCCGTCCCCGCGCGGACCAGCTTCCGGGCCATCACCGAAGCGGTCTATCTCCGCCAGTGGGGAGACCTCAGCCGCCGCCCCGCACCCCACTACGCGCTGCCGGAGAACGTACGCATCGAACTCAGTCGGCTGCTCGAGCGCGGCGCGCCCCCGGTCGAACTGCTGGACCGGGCCTTCGCCCATCTCGGCACGCCGCCCTGCTACCTCCTCACCAGCAGCGGACGCACCGTCGCCCGCACCACGTCCGCTTCCCCCCTCCCCGCGCGACAGGCCGCGAAGAGCCTGCACGGCACCTCCGGCACCACGCTGCGCATCCAGGCCGACGGCACCCCCTACGACGCCTGGCACCTCCATCTACCGCAGGCGGTCGCGGCTCCGCCGCGGGTCCTGCACGAGATCGCCGAGATCATGGCTCATCTCCGCCACCAACTCGACCGCCGGCAGGCGACGCGGCGGCAGGCACACGAAGACCTCATAGCCCTGACCGGCACCGCCGCGCCGGACACCAACGCCGTGGACAATGCGCTGCGGGCCTGCGGCCTCACCGCCCAAGGGCCCTACCGGGCGGTCGTCGCCACCATGGAGACCGACGGGCACCCCCGGGCCGGCGACGCGCTCGTCGAGGCGCTGAACCACCTACCCTCCACAGGCTTCGCCGTCGGACCGGGCGCGGACGGCGAGGCGATCGCCGTCGTCGACGCCGCCTGCGACGACGACCTCCGGACCCGGCTGAGCGAGGCATGGCCGCTGCTCCACGCCTGCCGGCCGGACACCGCCCTGCACGCCGGCGTCAGCGCCCTCGCATCGACCCCGGCAGGGCTGGGAACGGCTCTCGCCGAGGCGCGCTACGCACTGGCCGCGGCCCGGACCACGGAACCGCGGACCGCCCAAGTGACGGCGGTCGAGGACCTGTCGACCCTGGAGTCGCTGCTGGCGGGTGACCCCGACCATGTGAGAGAGGCCTACAGCAGCAGGACCCTGGGCCCGCTGCTGCTCGGCTCACCGGCCTCGCACACCATGCTGCTGGAGACGCTCGAAGTCTTCCTCGCGCACAACTGTTCCTGGACCAGGACCGCCGAGGCCCTCCATCTGCACGTGAACACCGTCCACTACCGCATCCAGCGCATCGAAGCCCTCACCGGCCGCAATCTCTCCCGCCTCGACGACAAGCTCGACCTGCGCGCCGCGCTGCTCTGCCACTGAATCGTCCAGTGGTCAGTGGCGGTCGATGTGCACATTGGTCGACTTCACCCTGGCCGTGACGGTGACTCCGACCGCGATGCCGAGTTCCTCGACGGCCTCCCGGGTGACCAACGAGACCAGCCGATGCGGACCGGACTGCACTTCCACCTGTGCGGTCACGTCGTCGACGTGCACGGCGGTGACGATCCCGGCGAACGAGTTGCGCACGGAGGTGGACACCGCGTCCGGTACCGGATGCATCCCCGCGGCCCGCTCCTTGGCGAAGCCCGCCAGGCTCACCCCGTCGATCGCCCGGTTCCCCGAACCGTCCCGGTCCATGCGCAGCCGTCCGCCGTCAGCCCACCGACGGACGGTCTCCGAACTCACGCCCAGCAGCCCTGCTGCCTGCCCAATGCTGTACGACGGCACCCTCGCACTCTAGCCAAGGCCCGGCGTCTGCCCGCCGGGACATGGGCGTCCGTGGCGGTCCGCGGAAGGTCCGTCAACCGCGTCTCGTGGCGGCCCGGCGGCTCGGCGTCCTGTGACGCCAAACCCCCCGTCCCAACAGGGATTTGACTCTCAATGGGGAGCTGACCCCGCCCGGATCGTCAGCGCGACACGAGGAAGTGGACCTCACGGGGCCGGACCTCCAGGTCGCTCAAGCCGTCGGGCGTCGCGCCCATCTCGCGTCCCACCTCGGCCGCCGCCCGGAACGCCTCCTCGGACTCGAACGTGCCGGTGGTGACGACGGCCTCGCCGTCCGGCGTGACCCAGACTCCGACGGACAGAAAGCCCGGCTGCCGCCGCGACGCCTCGGCGACCTTGTGGCACTCGCCGACGAACTCCTCGACGTGCTCGGCGGCCGGGTAGTGGAAGGCAACGAAACCGAATGACATGGCGTGTCCCCTCTCGGGTTATACGATGCCGTACAAGGTGAGGGTAGACCTGTTATACGTAGCCGTACAACAGGTGGGACTGGGTGAGGTGGGCCACGCATGGGCGCATTGCGCACACCGCGCGAGAAGTGGGTCGAGGAAGGGCTTCGGGTGCTGGCCGCAGGCGGAGTGGACGCGGTGCGGGTCGAGGCGCTCGCCAAGGCGCTGGGGGTGACCAAGGGCGGCTTCTACGGTTACTTCGCCGACCGCGACGCGCTGCTGACCGAGATGCTGGACGCCTGGGAGCGCGAGAGCGTGGACGACGTGGTGGACCGGATCGAGCGGGAGGGCGGCGACGCACGGGACAAGGTCCGCCTGGCCGGACAGCTCACCTTCTCCAGCGACCGCCTGCTCCCCATCGACCTGGCCATCCGCGAGTGGGCCCGCCGCGACCACGCGGTCGCCGACCGCCTGCGCCGCGTGGACAACAAGCGTATGCAGCTGGCCCGCGACGCGATCGGCACCTTCTGCGCCGACCCCGAGGAGGTCGAGGCCCGCGCCCTGCTCGCCTTCTGCACGGCCATCGGCAGCCACTTCCTCGCCGCCGACCACCCCGGCCGCACCCGCGCCCCGGTCATCGCTCGCGCCGCCGACATCATCCTCGACGTCCAGCAGGGCAACCCTGGCGGGTGATCCCTTCCCGGCCCCTGGCAACCGCCGAACTCGCCGGGGTGCTCAAGAAGCACCAGTCACGTGGAGGCGGCCCCACTCGCAGTCACGTGGAGACGGCCCCGCTTGTGCGAGGCCGTCCTGCTTCGAGGTCCCGTGTCGGGCGAGTGGATCAGTGGCGGGTGGCGGTGGCGGGTACGCGCGGAGCGGTCAGGCGGTCGGCGCCGGGCGGGACGGGAACCATTGCGAAGATCGCGTCCTGCTGTTCCTGGAGTTCCTTGGCGCGCTCGGGGGTGGTGGTGGGCAGTCGCTGCTCCTCGTACAGCTTGTGCGTCTCCTCCTGTGCCCACTTGCTCGTCGGCGTGTGGAACTGGATCTCGAACGGATGACCGGAACGCGGTGCGCGCCAGCCGGTGTTGAGCCCCTTGTAGCCCTTCGCGCCGGTCCAGCGGTTCGTCCACTTGGAGCTGTCGTTGCCCCAGGCCGCGAGGGTGTGCGAGGCGATGGTGACGCCGACGCTGTAGCGGTGGTCGGGCCACTGCAGGGTGTAGCGCACCGAGTCGCTGATCCTCGCCAGGGCCTCGCCGACGTTCTGGCCCGGGTTCTCCTTCATCGAGGTGGCGACCTTGCGCTTGAGCGAATCCGGGGACTTCAGGCGGCGGTCGAAGCCGATGACCTCGGCGTCGCTGAGTGCCGCGGCCGCCCGCACCTGCGGGCTGATGGACCGTTCCGCCTTCTTGGCCTGCTCCAGATAGGCGTCCACGCGCGCGTTGTCCGCCGGGCTCAGCGACAGCCCGCCCTCACCCTGCCAACCTCCGTCCTCGGTGGTCGACCGGGCGCTGGGGTGGGCCGTGTTGTCCTGTGCTGACGTGGCCTGCGCCCCGTTGGCCAGGCCCAGTCCCACAATGGCGCTCAGGGCCAGCGCGGTGACGACCCGGGACACCTTGGCTGTGATCCTCATCGTCTGCGGCGTTCCTTCCTAGACACGGCACTCATACGACTGCCACGTGATCCGGAAGGGATCCTGGCTTTTCCGGGGCGGAGTTATGCCTCACCCGACACAAAGTGTCCTGATTGCGCCGTTTTTCACCCCGGCTGGTGGAGGAGCTTCGCCCGGCGCGACGCCCTGGCCCCGGATTGCCTCTCAGGGGTCAACCCCTCGTGCGCGGACCGGTGCCGGGGTTCCCTGTGGCCATCAGAGCCACCGCGAGTCCGTTCAACCGCAGGCGGGTGGCGCCCCGCAGGTGGGGGAAATCGTGGTCGGGCTCCGCGGAAGGGGTGAGGAAGGCCGCCTGCTCGGTCCACCTCAGGTGCGTACCGTCGTCCTCCGGGTGCAGTTCAACGGTCACCAGTGAGGTCCAGCGCGGCACGTCGTCCACGCGGGACGTGTACGCGTACACGATCCTCGACCCCGGCGTGATGTCGAGGTAGCGAGAGGTGTACGCCAGCCGTTCCGGCGGTGCGTCCGGAACCATGAAGACACTGGACGCCGTCTCGCCGCCGTTGACGGCGAAGTCATGGCGGTACGACACCTGGTGGCCCGGCAGCTTGAACCAGCGGCGCCGGACCGGAGTGTCGGCGAAGGCCCCGAACACCGCGCTCTGAGGCGCGGTCAGATGGACTTCGACCGTGAAGGCGTCGTGCCGCACTCCTGGGGCCGCGCTGCCGGCCTGCTCTTCAGCGGTTGCGGCTACGTCTGTGGCTGTGGCTGTGGCTACGTCTGTGTCTGCTGCTGCGGCACTGGTCCCGACGGCGTTGGTGGCCATCTCTTCCTCACATGGCATCGTGACGGATCGGGCGAGCGCCCATTGGTTACCATCCGTATGTAATGGGGTGCGGCCGCCGCGATCAAGGTCTGGCGCTCACGCACTTTCACGTCAGCTACGCACTCGGAGGGAACCGACACATGGAATCCGCACTGCGCTCCCAGTTGGCGGCCGCCGGCGTCACCCCGGAGTGCGCGACGACCATCGAACTCGTGCGCGACGTGCTCGCCCGCGTCGGAGACAAGTGGACCGTCCTGGTCATCACCACGCTCGCCGACGGACCGCTGCGCTTCACGACCCTGCACGAGCGGGTCGCCGGGGTGTCCCAGCGGATGCTGAGCCAGACGCTCCGCTCGCTGACCCGCGACGGACTGGTCACGCGGACGGCCTACGCCGAAGTGCCGCCTCGCGTGGAATACGCGCTCACCCCACTGGGGCGATCGCTCAGCGACACGGTCACGCACGTGGTGCGTTGGGTGCAGGACCACCAGACCGAGATCGTTCGTAACCGTGAGGTCTTCGACGGAACCGGTTCTGACGCACCGTGAAGCAACGGGCGACACCGCCGCACCCTTCAGGGGGTGAGGGGCCCCTGCAGGATCCGACGGCCCGCCTTCTCGTCGCCGTCCCAGGCGAACACCCCGTGCCAGAAGCCGACGGTGTGCGGCGGGCGGAACGTCCAGGCGGGGGCGGATGGATCGGTGTCCAGTGCCTCGTACAGCGTCTGCGACGCGACGTCGGACCAGCGCACCAAAGCGGCTCGCTCGCGCGGCGCCGCGGGGGGTTCGTAGCCACCGCGCCTCTGGGTGACCGCGGCGGCCGCCGAGAGGTTCGAACGACCCACATGCTCCGCCAGATCCAGCAGCGTCCAGTCGCCGCGGTGCGCGACCTGCGTGGTGAGGTCCCCGTCGAGGCAGCGCCGGAATGCGTCCAGTTCCCGGCGCAAGTGGCGGAGTAGCGAAGAGGGTTCCGTGCGGCGAAGCCATCCGACGCACGGTGGTGGGCCTGGCGTCGGCCGCGGGTCTGCCGGACAGCCCTTAGTCGCCGGCAGGTCGCATCGGCTCCACCTCGGCCGCCGCCCGCCGGTCATAGGACCGGCGGGCGGCGAGTACTTCACCTTGGTGTTCCTCGGACCAGTCCTGGACCGCCGTCAGCAGGCCGGTGAGGCTGTGACCGAGCTCGGTGAGTTCGTATACGACCTTCGGTGGGATCGTGGGGTAGACGGTGCGGGTGACCAGGCCGTCCCGCTCCAGGGTCCGCAGTGCCTGCGTGAGCATCTTTTGTGTGACGCCGTCCAGGCGGCGGCGCAGTGCGTTGAAGCGCAGCGGCCCCTGTTGGAGGGCGCCGACCGTGAGCAGGGCCCATTTGCTGGTGAGCAGTGACAGCACCGGGCGCGACGGGCAGGTCTGGAAGTAGGCGTCGGCGCCACCGTATTGCCGCAGGTCATTGCAGGTATCCATAGGGAACCTGGGTATCAGAAGGGTGCCTTCTTCTCAAGTGTCACCGTGTGGCGCAGGCTGGTGTGCGCCGCGCGGCGACCGTGAGAGATCAGCAAGACGATCAGTAAGAGGTGTACGTCATGGGTGTGCTTATGCGCGCCGTCAGTCAGCTTGCCTTCGGCGGTTCCGAGGAGCTGCGCGTAACGGAGGTGGAGCGTCCGGAGCCGGTGGCCACCGAGGTGCTGGTGCGGGTCGAAGCGGCCGGCGTGAACCCGGTGGACGCGAAGTTCCGGGCAGGCGTGGTCCCTTGGGGGACGCTGCCGTTCATCCCCGGCTGGGATGTCTCGGGGGTGGTCGAGGCCGTCACGCCCGGCGTCACCCGATTCGCGCCGGGCGACGAGGTGTACGGACTGGTGCACTTCCCGTGGCGCGGCGGCGGCTACGCGGAGTACGTCACCGCCCCGCCCCGCCACTTGGCCCACAAGCCCGCCGCCCTCACGCACGTCGAGGCTGCGGCGCTGCCGATGGCGGCGCTCACCGCCTGGCAGGGATTGGTGGACACGGCGCGGGTGTCGAGCGGGCAGCGGGTGCTGGTTCTCGGGGCGGCCGGCGGGACGGGCCACCTGGCCGTACAGGTCGCCAAGGCACTCGGGGCGTACGTCATCGGCACCGCGCGGGCGGAGAAACACGCGTTCGTGCGCGGCTTCGGCGCGGACGAGACCGTCGACTACACCACGACCGATGTCGGTGCGGCGGTACGGGACGTCGACGTGCTCTTCGACCTGGTCCCAGGTGACGACGCGACGCGGGCGGTGGAGGCGCTGCGGCCCGGCGGGATCATGGTGAGCGCCACCCGTGCGGCGGCCGTACCGGGCCTGGCCGAGCGGGGGACGCGCTTCGCCGCCCTCGGCGTCGAGCCTGACTACGCCTCGTTGGAGAAGCTCAACGCGCTCATAGAGCAGGGGCGGCTACGCGTACACGTTCAACGCAGTATGCCGCTGACGGAGGTGGCCGAGGCGCACCGTCTGATCGAGAGCGGGCGAGTGAAGGGAAAGATCGTCCTCGTTCCCTAGGACGGGGTTCCGCGACCGGCCAGACGACGCCGCACTGGGCGGTGGCGGCGCTCGCTGACTGCCGTGCGGCCTCGGTCGTCAGTGCGGCAGGTAACTATGATCGCGCCATGGCCAAGTCATTCACGCACCGCTTGCGGGTGCGCTACAGCGAGTGTGACCAGCAGGGCGTGGTGTTCAACGGTCACTATCTCTTCTACTACGACGTCGCCTTGACCGAGCTGTGGCGAGAGGTCATCGGGGACTACGCGTCCACGGTCGAGGGTGGAGCCGACCTGGTCGTGGCGGAATCGCGCATTCTCTATCGCCAGGGAGCGCGCTTCGACGAGCTGCTCGATATCGAGATGCCCATCACCCATCTCGGAACGACGAGCATGATCGTGCGCCCGGTGTTCAAGGCCGGTGAACGGCTCATCGCGGAAGGCGAAGTGCGCCACGTGTTCGTAGATCCCGCGACCCACCGCAAGACGGAGATGCCCACCCGGGTTCGTGCGGCCCTCCAGCCTTACGCCTCAGCAGGGGAGGAGGACCGGCACCGCGGCACGCACTCCGCAACCCGGTGACCACCGCTGGGCTCTCACACCGCTCACGGTGCACTGTTCACGGCGCGCCGTCCGCCGCGGAGCCGCGCCCTCACGCCGTGGGTCATGGCGGAGGACGCATCGAGCGGGTGTGACGTGCGTCACGGACCCCGTGGGGAACTCCCGTGCCGTCTCGGCCGACTGCTGACGTGACGCGAAGAACCCTCGCCGGATGCCCTTCGGTGAAGGACCTTCATCGAAGGGCATCCGGCGAAGCGCATCCGACCGCGGGGAACGGAGACGCCGTTGAGTGGAGAACGGGTGGTTGCGGGGGTGCCGGCAGCGGGAACGAAGGCAGGGCTGACGGCGCTGCTCACATGTGCCATGGCCTTCTCGATGCTGCAGCTCTTCCTGCTTGGTGCGCTCGGCCCCCGCCTGGTGGACGAACTGGGTATCTCCGCCACGGTATTGGGCCTGACGACGACGATCGGATTCGGCGCGGCGGCCGTGCTGTCCCCGTCGAGCGGCCGGATCGTGGACCGGATCGGGCCGCGGCGTGCGCTTGTCGCGCTGTTGCTCGTATCGGCCGTGGCGCTCGGGCTGATCGGTGCG
The DNA here is from genome assembly GCF_056436545.1 of Streptomyces sp. NPDC043738. Taxonomy (NCBI): domain Bacteria; kingdom Bacillati; phylum Actinomycetota; class Actinomycetes; order Kitasatosporales; family Streptomycetaceae; genus Streptomyces; species Streptomyces sp. NPDC043738. The sequence continues at coordinate 164,959 of NZ_JBWKCJ010000014.1, forward strand.
GCGCCCGGGGCCGGGTTTCTGCTCGCGGCGGTCGCCGTGGGCGGAGTGCCCCAGGCGCTGGCCAATCCGGCGACCAACAAGACGATTCTGGCCGCTGTGCCGCCCGCCGCACGGGGCTCGGTGACCGGGATGAAGCAGTCGGGTGTGCAGCTGGGTGCGTTCGCGGCCGGGCTGCCTCTGGCGGCGCTGGCCGCAGGTGTCGGCTGGCGGTGGGCGATGTGGACGGCAGCTGCCGCGGCCGTGGTGGCCGCCCTCTGTGCTCTGTACACGCTGCCCGCCGATCCTCCGGCGAAGGGGGCGGGGGCGCGCTCGTCACTGGTGCCGCGCGGGGCCATCGCCTGGCTGGCGGCGTTCTCCCTGCTGCTGGGCTGCGGAATAGCCTCCGTCAACACCTACTTGGCGCTGTTCGGGGCTCGGGAACTCGGCATGGGGCCCACTGCCGCCGGGGCTCTCGTGGCGGTGCTGGGTGTGGCGGGCATCGTCGGCCGGGTGGGCTGGTCGAGGGCGGCCACTCCGGGACGCGCCGAACGTCTCCCGGGGTGGCTCGCGGTCGGAGCGGTCGGAGCGGCGTTGTTGCTGGCGGGTGCGCTGCTCGTGCATCCGCTGGCCTGGCCGGCGGCCGTGGCGGTGGGGGTGTTCGCCGTGTCCGGGAACGCCGTCTCCATGGTGCTGGTCATGCAGCGCGCCGCTCCGGGCCGGGCAGGTCAGGACTCGGCGCTCGTATCGGCCGGGTTCTTCGCCGGTTTCGCCGTGGGACCGCCGGTCTTCGGCGTGCTCGCGGAAGCCGGCCACTACGGGCCCGGCTGGCTGCTGGTCGCAGGGGAGTTCGCCGCGGCCGGCACGGTGGCGTACGTATGGGCGCGGCGTGAGCGCCGGCAGCGTACGGCGGCGAGTGCGGCGTGACGTCCGGAGACTGGGCGGAACGCGCGCTGTCGGATGTGCTCGACCGGGTCGCCGGCACCGCGGCCGAAGTGGGCGACCGTTTCCCGCTGTTCGCCGATCCGGAGAGCGGTCGATGGACGACCACCCGGCGCGGTGCGTGGACGGGTGGGTTCTGGGCCGGACTGCTGTGGCTGCGGGCCGGGCACACCGGCGGGCGAGCCGACCGGGCCGCGGCCGCCGCGTGTACCGGGCGGCTGGCGGAGTGGGTGACTGCCGACACCGCGACCCGTGGGCTGATCCTCTGGTACGGGACCGTCTTGGCCGACGGTGCTGCCGATGCCGCCGCCTTGCGCAGCCGTGCCGCACGGGCCTGCCTGTCGTCGCTGGATCCCGAACTCGGCCTGGTGCCCTGGGGATCGGCGTTCGGCGGGCCGCGGCTGCTGACCAGGGCGGACGGTGTGCCCGGCATGGTGCCGCTGCTCGCCGAAGCGGGAGCGGAGGGCGTCGGGGCGGCCGCCTCCCATCTGTGGCGGAATCTTGAACTCTGCCTGCACGAAGGGGGGTTCATTCCCTCCTGGCGCTTCGACATGAACGGTGGCTGGCGGCCGTGCGAGGATCCGCCGTCCGGCTGGACCCGGGGACGTGCGTGGCTGCTGCTGGCCGTGGCCGATGCGCCGCACCGCGGCGACGTCGCCGGGGCGTGGGGGCCGGCCCCCTTGGAGGCCGCGGCGGCGCAGCTGGCCGATCTGCAGGAGGAGGCTGCCGGGCGCCTGGTTCCGCCGGCCGATGCCGCACGGCCCGATGGTCCGCCGGACACCTCGGCCGCCGCCATCACGGCGGTCGCGTTGCTGAAGCTCGCACGCCTCCCTGGGCCACGGGCGGCCGAGTACTCCGCCCGCGCCGTCGCGATCCTGCATCGTCTCGTCACCGCGCACGTCACCGCGCCAGGGGAGACCCGTCCGACCGGCATGCTGCTGGACGGCTGCTACGACGCCGTACGGGGAACCGCCCCACGACACGAACTGGTGTGGGGCGATTTCTTCCTCGCGCTCGGGCTTGCCGCGCTCACCGGACTGGTCGACATCCGGCATGTGTAGCCCGGATGCAGCCCGGATCTCGTGCCGAGCGCGCATCTGGGCCGATGGCGTGGTCCGGGGAGCTACGTCGGGTAGTCGCGCAGGACCCGGCGTGCGACGGACGTGATGTGCAGCTCGTCCGGGCCGTCGAGGATCCGGGCGGTGCGGCCGGTACGGAAGAGTGCGGGCAGCGGGGTGTCGGGACCGAGACCGGCCGCACCGTGGACCTGAACGGCCGCGTCCGCGACCTGTTGGAGCATGCGGGCAGCGGCCACTTTGGCCAGGCCCACTTCGGTGTGTGCGTCCAGGCCCGAGGCGATGCGGCCCACCGCTTCGTGGACCAGCGGTCGGGTGGTGCGCACGGCGAGCAGCGACTCGAAGACGTGCTGCTGCACCAGTTGGTGGCCCGCGAGCGGACCGCGGGAGCCCGTACGGGAGTTGGCCCGCGCACACATCAGGTCGAAGGCCCGCTGCGCCTGGCCGAGCCAGCGCAGACAGCGCAGGGTGCGGCCCAGTTGGAGTCGTTCGCGGGCGATGGTGAGGGCTTGGCCGCGCTCACCGAGCAGATGGTCGTCCGGGACGGTGACCTGGTCCAGTGCGATCTCCCACTGCCCGCCGGCGCCGAGCACGGGAAGTTCGCGGACGAGTCGGAAGCCGGGGGAGTTGGTGGGGACGAGGAGGAGGGAGAGCCCGTCGCGATCGGAGGTGCCGCCGTCGGTGCGGGCGAGGACGGTGACGAGATCGGCGTCGGCGGCACTGGAGGTGAACCATTTGCGGCCGGTGAGGGTCCAGCCTCCGTCCGGCTCCCGGACGGCGCGGGTGCCGGTCATGAACGGGTCGGTGCCCGGGACATCGGGTTCGGTCATCGCGTAGCAGGTGCGGAGCTCCCCGGAGACCAGCCGCTCGAGGTAGTGGTCACGTACCCGTGTGCTGCCGTGGCGTTGCAGCATCGTGACGTCCAGCAGGGGAGCGGAGCCCAGTGCGACCGGTCCGTGGTCGCTGGCTCCCTCGGCCTCGGCCAGCCGGGCGTACCGCCGCAGGGGAAGGCCCTGGCCACCCAGCTCGACGGGCAACGGCATGGCCCACAGACCGTTCTCCTTGGCCTGGCTGCGCAGCTCGCGCAGGGTGGCCGCGGCAGCGGGGCCCCCGGCGTCCAGTACGGGCTCGCACGGCATCACCCGCCGACGTACGAAGTCCGTCACCCGCTGCGTCAACTCGACTGTTCCGAGCGCCTCTTCAGGGTCGGCCACCGCGTGACCACCACTCTCCACCACTTTTCTCCAGTCTGCCGGGAACCCGTGCGGATGACAGTCCGACTGTCTGTTCGTGGAACTGGTCGGATGCGCGCGCTGCCGGGTTCCCGGGTTCCGCACATTCCCCTACGCCGGCCGCCGCCGTGCCAGGAGAGGAGAGGCATGACGTCACCAGCCCTCACGCAGACGGTCCGACCGCTCGACGGGCTGCGGCTCGCCACCTCGGGGCCGCCGGAATCGACCGGCCTCGTCACCGGGCATCTGCGTCTGCTGGGAGCTCGTACGGACCAGGAGCCCGAAGCCCGGGCGGACGCCCCGACCGCACGGATCACGGTCGGCGGCTGCGGGTTCTCCCGCCAAGAAGCCCAGGTGAGGTGGGCGGCGCCCGGAAGCGGGGTCATCGACGAGGCCACCGTGCAGGCAGCCACGGGCATGATGTCCGTGCACGGTCGACGCGACGGGGAACCACGCGGCCTGGCCGTCGACTACGCCGCCACCGCGACCGCCGCACTCACCGTGCAGGGACTCCTCGCCGGGCTGCTGTGGCAGGCACGTGGCGGGCCGACGGCGCAGGTGTCCACGAGCGCCGACCGAGCCGGACTGCTGGCGGTCTCCCAGTACCTTGCCGCGGCCGGAGCCGACGAGGGCGAGGCATCCGAACTCGCCCCGGGCGGCCCGCCGTTCACCGCGGCCGGGGGCACGCTCTTCGAGCTGGAGACGCTGGACCCGGGTGCCTGGGCCGCCTTCTGGCGGGCCCTGGACGCACCGCCCGACGCCATCCGCGCCGGATGGCGGCCGTTCCAGTTCCGGTACGCCACCGCCTGCGCCCCGTTCCCGCAGGCACTGCACGCGACCACGCTCGCCCACGGCTGGCAGCGCATCCGCCAGGCGGCGTCGATGTCCGGCGCCGAGGTCTGCCGGCTGCGCACCCTCGCCGAACGCACCACCGAACAGGACGGCGCCGCCCCGTGGACCCTCGTACCCCACGGATCGGGACACCGGGTCACGGGACCTCCGGCAGCCGCGGCACGGCCGCTGACGGGGCTGACCGTGCTGGAGGCAGGCCGCCGTATCCAGGCCCCGCTCGCCGCCCACCTGCTGGGACTGCTCGGTGCGGAGGTGATCCGCATCGAGCCGCCGGGCGGTGATCCGTTGCGAGGGATGCCGCCCACCTCATCGGGCGTCTCCGCCCGCTGGCTCGCGCTGAACCGGGGCAAGAAAGCCGAGGAGGTGGACATCAAGGCGGAGTCCGACCGCCGCCGGCTGCGGGAGATGGCGGCGCAGGCCGACGTCTTCCTGCACAACTGGGCGCCGGGCAAGGCCGCCCAGCTCGGACTCGACGCGGACGACCTGGCCGCGGTCAACCCCGGACTCGTCTACGCCTACACCAGCGGCTGGGCCGGCCGTCTCCCGAACGCCCCGATGGGGACGGACTTCATGGTGCAGGCCCGCACCGGAGTCGGCGAAGCCGTCCGCCCGGCGGACGAGCCGCCCGCCCCCTCGCTGATGACCCTGCTCGACGTCCTGGGCGGACTCCTCGGCACCGAGGCCCTGCTCGCCGGACTGCTGCTGCGCGAACGCACCGGCCGGGGAGTGCGGGTGGAATCCTCCCTGCTGGGTGCCGCCGATCTCCTCACCGCCCCCGCACTGCGCCGGGCCGCAGCGGGAGGCAACGCACGACGGCCGGGCGGATTCCGCCGCCCCCTGCGCACCGCGGACGGCTGGATCGCCGCCGCCGACGCCTGCGCGGCCGCCGCCCGTGCCCACGACCTGAGCGGGCTGCCCACCGACGAGGCGCTGACGCGGCTGGGCGAGCACGGTCTGACCGCGACGGCCGTCACCACGGACCTGGCCGACCTGCACCGCGATCCGCGCTTCGCCGGCTGCGCGATCAGCCGGGACGCACACGGTGCCTTCGCCGTTCCCGACCCTTGGAGCTTCGCATGACCGTCGCCCTGCACGACCTGCTGCCCGTCGACCTCCGCCGCTCCTGGGTGATCGACGGCACCTGCCCCGACCTCGACCTCTACAGCCTCTTCCGGGCCCGCCAGATCGCGGACCTGCACCGCACCGCCGTCCTGGACGCCAAGGGAAAGCTCTGCTACACCGCGCTCGACCGGAAGGTGCGATGTCTGGCCACCGGACTCGGCGGCCTCGGCATACGCCCGGGAGACGTGGTCGGTGTCCAACTGCCCAACGGCCGCAACGCCGTCATCGCCGATCTCGCCCTGGCCGCGCTCGGCGCCGTCGCGCTGCCCTTCCCGGTCGGCCGCGGAAGGCTGGAAGCCGAACACCTGCTCCGCCGTGCCGAGGCCGTCGCCGTCATCGCGGCCGTCGAGCACCGCGGCAACCACCACGCCGCCGACCTGCAGGCCCTGGCCCCGGTCCTGCCCGCACTCAGCCATGTCATCGCGGCCGGCCGACCCGGCAGCGCCCCACCGGGGACGACTGCGCTCTCGGAGCTGCTGCGGTCCGACCCGACCGCGTTCGTCCCCGCCAGACCGCACCCGGACAGCGCGGCCCGCATCCTCGTCTCCTCCGGTTCCGAAGCCGAGCCGAAGATGGTCGCCTACTCCCACAACGCGATGGCCGGCGGCCGCGGCAACGTCCTCGCCTCGCTCATGCCCGACCAGACCCCGCCGCGCTGCCTGTTCCTGGTGCCGCTCGCCTCGGCCTTCGGCTCCAACGGAACCGCCGTCACCCTCGCCCGACACGGCGGAACGCTCATCCTGCTCGACCACTTCACCCCCGAAGCCGCACTCGCCGCCATACGGGAGCACGAACCCACGCACGTCCTGGGCGTGCCCACGATGGTGCGCATGATGCTCGACCGGCTCGACACCTCGGGCGAGAAACTGCCCGCCCCCACCGCACTCGTCCTCGGCGGCGCGGCCCTGGACGAGACCACGGCCGCGCACGCCGCCCGCGCATTCGGCTGCCCGGTAGTCAACCTCTACGGATCGGCCGACGGCGTCAACTGCCACACGGCGCTGGACGACGACACGCCCACCGCGGACGGCCAGGGCGTGGTCGCCGGCCGCCCCGACCCCCGCGTGGCCGACATCCGTATCGCCGACCCCGAGACCCACGCGCCGCTGCCGGACGGAGCGATCGGAGAGATCATCGCGCGTGGTCCGATGACCCCCATGTGCTACGTCGCCTCCCCGGAACTCGACGCCCGCTACCGCACCCCCGACGGCTGGGTGCGCACCGGCGACCTCGGATTCCTCGACGGCGAGGGCACTTTGCACATCGTGGGACGCCTCAAGGACATCGTCATCCGCGGCGGCGCCAACATCAGCCCCGCGGAGGTCGAGCGGGAACTGGCCGCCCACCCCCTCGTCCGCGACGTGGTGTGCGTCGGCGTGCCGGACGCGGTGATGGGCGAGCGGCTCGCGGCCTGCGTCGTGCCCCGTACCACCGATGCCACGGGTCCCGGCGACCCCCCGACCCTCGACTCCCTGTGCGCGCACCTCACGCGACGGGGACTGGAGCAGCGCAAGCACCCCGAGCGCCTCCTGGTCGTCGCGGAGCTTCCGCTGACCCCGGCGGGCAAACCCGACCGGGCAGGGCTGCGCCGGCGACTGGCCGGAGGCCTGCCACCGGCCCTGCCGACCCCTGTGCACCCGGCCCCCGCGTCTCCGCTCGCCCCTACGGGCTGACGCGCGGCCCGCAGGGCGGGCACCCCCTACGGACGCCGACCGCCGACGAGCAGCGCGAGGGCGGGCACCCGCGAGGCGTGCCCGCCCTCCCGCGTCAGGCTGCCCGGCTCCGCCGGACGAGACCGGTCACCACGTCCAGGACGAGGAACCCGGACAGGGTGACGCCCAGGACGGGCAGCGCCCAGCCGAGCGCGACGACGGCCGGTACGCCCAGGACGAGCACGGGCAGCGGCAGCCCGCGCCACGTCCCGCGGGTCGGGGCCCTGCCGAGCAGCGCCCTGCGGTCGTCGCGGGTCGGGCGGCGCTGCCACCACATGCGGTAGCCCCAGATGGTCACGGCGGCCAGGCCGAGCGCTACCAGGGCCAGCAGGATCTGGTTGGCGACCCCGAACAGCACCCCCATGTGCCCCTGCACACCGAGCTTGCTGAGCTTGGCCAGGAGCGGATAGTCCGCCCACCGGCTGCGGGAGGTGACCTCGCCCTTCTCCGCGTCCACGGCGACCTGGTCGTAGTGCACCGGCCACTCGTCGTCCTTCTGCGCCACGGTCCACGCGCCGGCGCCGTCGGCGGGCGGCGTCACTTCCACCTTGCCGCCCAGTCCGGCGCCCCGGGCGACCGCCAGCGCGGCGTCGAAGCCGGCCGGATCCGCCGAGGCCGTGCCATGGCCCGCGCCGTGCCCCGCGTGCTCTCCGCCCCCGTCTCCCGCGGACGGCTTCGCGCCGGGCAGCGCGGTGTCCAGCTCCGGAGCATGACCCCGGACCGCGTCCAGCAGCTGCCCGAACCGCTCACCCGCATACTTCGACCAGGTCAGACCGGTGGCGCTCAGGAAGAGCAGGCCGAGAGCCAGCCACACACCGGTGGCCGCGTGCCAGCCCCGGGTGCGGCGCACGCCCCGGGCAGAACGGTCCGGCAGCAGCACACCGCGTACGGACTTGGCGCGCTGTCCCCGGCTGCGTCCGAGCCAGAGCACCAGGCCGCCCACGACGATCACCCACAGCCAGCTCGCGGCGACCTCCGCGTAGAGGCGGCCGGCCTCGCCCAGGTGCAGATCGCGGTGGAGTTCGTCGAGCCAGGTGGTGAGCGGCGTCGCGCCCCACGACGTGGTCAGCTGACCCCGCACCTCGGCGGTGTACGGGTCGACGAACACGGTCCGCTGCTTCTCACCGAGCTCCGGCACCGACAGCACCACCCGCGTGGTGTCCTCCGGGCCGGGCGGGGTGACGACGGAGGCCAGGCTGCCCTCCGGGTGGGCGTCCCGCGCGGCGGCTATCTGGTCCGCGAGCGGACGCGGCTCGTCGCCCACCTGCTCGACGTGCAGCCGGTCGCCGTAGACCAGCTGGTCGAGCTGCGGAGTGAAGGTGTAGGCCAGCCCGGTCAGGGCGGCCACCAGCAGGAAGGGGGCGACGAACACGCCGGCGTAGAAGTGCAGCCGGACGAGCAGCGCCCGCACGCCCTGCCAGGAGCGGCCGGACCGGGACTCCTCCGGCGCGGGGGTGGCCTCGGGTTCGGCGACGGCGACCGCGACCGCGTTCTCGGCCGGCTGGGCGTCGATCCGACCGTGGTCGCTTTGTGGTGGTTCTTCGATTCTGGAAGACATGCACGTTCCTCAGAGGGCGGCATCCGCCGGACGGGCCGGAGGCGCCGCGAAACCGTGAAGGGGAATCCGCCGGGGTGGCGGTGTGGACGACACGGGTGCCCCGTTCCGACTCCGCCCCGGCGCATGCCTCATCGGCGCCGCTGCACGAGCACGCGAGAGAACGGCGGGAGGGGCCCGTCAGACCGGGGCAGCTGAGGGCGGGCCCCGCCGGGGCCGGGAACGTGCGAGCAGTACGCCGAACCGGGGATGCGCCGACGACGGGAGCGCCGGCCGAAGGCGTGGGGTGAAAGGGAGCGCCGCAGGAGCGCGGAAGCAGACATCCGGCACGACCAGAGCGGCCAGCCCTCGCAGTACCCGCTCTCCGTGGACGACGCACAGCGCGGTCCCGAGCGTGGCGACCGCGTGGGCCAGGGTCATGGCCGGGGACATCGCGTGCCCGCCACCGGCTCCCGCCATGTCCGCCGGCACCATGCCGCCCATGTGCGGGCCGGCCATGCTCTCGTCCATGCTCCCGGACATGCGGTGCGCCGCGCGCCCGACGGACATGGCGTGGCCGGCCTCGCGCATCGACAGGTGATGGAACGCGAGGTGGAGGGCGAACTGCGTCCCGCCCAGCGTCAGCGTCATCACATCGAAGCGGCGCCGCCGCCCACCGAAGAGCACCGCGCCCTGCACGGCCAGCACGGCGAACAGAACACCCAGCGCGCCCGCGCCGGGCAGCCGGCCACCGGCCGCGACATGGCTCCCAGCGCCCAGCAGCAGGCACGCGGAAGCGCAGAGCAGACCCCTTCCGGTCCGCCCGGCCCCTCGTCCCGGTCCGCGCACCGGCACAACCTATCCAGCATGTACACGCGGACGATCAGGTGCATGTACAGCACAGCGAGCCGGACGAGCGGAGGCGACCGCTCATGGCGGGAAGTCATCTCCGCGCTCCGTAGCGGCCGTTGTGCGCGCGGCAGGTACGCCGGCGGCCACGTACAGGTGTGGCGCCGCCGGTCCCCGTGAGGGGAATCACACGGGGCGCCGGTGGGCCGAACCGGTCAGAGTCCCATACGGCCCCGGCCGCCTGGGACGGCGCCGGTCACTCGGAAAGCTCCCCAGGACCCGGACAAGACACCCTCTAGGACCCGGACATGGCCTTCTTCAGCTCTGCCGCCGCATCGCGGTAGACGGGCAGCAGGTCCATGTCCTTGCCCGGATAGTTGACGATCTTCACTTGCTTGGCGCCGGAGCCGGGCAGGACCGTTCCGGTCGACATATGTGCGTTGTCCAGGACCAGGAGCGGCTTCTTCTTCGACAGCTCGGCCAGCTGCGCCGGGGTGACGGCCTCGGGCCCGTAGGTGCCGACGGTGGTGGCACCCGCCAGCTTCGCCGACCAGGTGGTGAAGACCTGGCTGACCACGTTCGGGCTCCTGCCGCCGGGCCAGGCGGCCTTCAGGTCCTTGGCCAGCTTCCCGTATTCGGCATCAAAGGCGGTCGTCCACTTCGCTGCGGCCTTCTGGGTACCGAACAGCTTGCCCAGCCGCGCCACTTCGGTCCTGACCTTGTCGGCGTCGTTGTCGAGATTCACCTCGACCGGCTTCGCCCTGGACCCCGCGGCGTCCTTGATCTTCTCCGCGTACGGCTCGAAGGGCGCGTACAGCACGAAGTCGGCCTTGGCGACGGCCGCGAGGTCGGAGGGCTTGGGATCGTAGTCGGGGGCGTGGTGCACGGACTGGGGCACGATGACCGTGACGTCCTTGGCGCCCGCGGCCTTCGCGAAGGCACCTTCCCAAGTCGTGGTCACGACGACGACCGGCTTCCCCTTCGTACCTTCGGAGCCGCTGTCGGCCGACTTGTCGGCGCCGCTGCCGCAGCCCGCGACCAGGGCCGGCGCCGCGCTCAGTGCGAGGAGGGAAGCGATACGGACGCGGGTGCGCGCCATGAGCTGATTCTCCGTTCGGGTATGAGGTGAACCGCGAGGACGACCGTCCCCGCGGTCAGGACGAGGACCGGCCCCGGCGGCCAGTCCAGCCAGAGAGCGATGAGGAACCCGGTCAGGTTCACGGTGATCCCGACGCCGATCGCCCAGAAAGTGATCGACTTCAGCGAGGTGCCCAGGCGGCGGGCCGCGAGGGCGGGCAGCAGCGTCAAGGCGTCGACCAACAGGGCACCGGTGAGCTTGATCGCTCCGGCGACCGATACCGCGACCAGTACGAGCAGCACCAGGGTGAGGACGCGGACCGGGACGCCCGAGCACAGCGCGAGTTCCCGGTCGTACAGCAACAGCGCCACGTCCCGGCGCCGCCACCAGAACAGGCCGGGGACGACGAGCGCCAGAACCCCGAGTACCACCAGATCCGCCGTACCCACGGACAGGATCGACCCCCACAACAGCGCGAACGCGCCCGAGGCGTTGACGCCCGAGACCGCGAGGACCAGCAGCGCGGCCGCGATGGCCAGACTCATCAGCAGGCCCATCGCCCCTGACAGGCCGTCCGGGGTCCGGGCGAGCGGCGCCACGCCGGCGCCGGCCAGGGCGCACGCCACCAGCGCGCACAGCATCGGATCGAGGCCGGTCAGCAGGCCGATCGCGATGCCCAGCAGCGCTACGTGCATCATCGCGAACCGCACCGGCATGATGTCGAGTCCGACGATCACCACGCCGATCACCGGCAGCCCGATCGCGGCCAGCAGCAGGGCGACCCCGGCCCGTTGCACCGGCACGAGCTGGAGGAGCGCGCCGAGATCGGCGACGGCGAGGGTCACCAGGCCACCTCCCGCAGGCGCCCGGCGGCCATCTCCAGCACCCGGTCGCAGCGCTCGGCCAGTGCCCGGTCATGAGTGACCACCACCAGTGTCACCGGCAGCCCGGCGAGGACCTCCGCCGCCTCCTCCTGACCGGAGAAGTCCAGGGCTGCGGTGGGCTCGTCGGCCAGCAGCACCTGGGCCCCGGCGGCCACGCAGCCGATCGCACGGGCGAGGTACATCCGCTGCAACTGCCCCCCGGAGAGGGTGTGCAAAGGACGCGCGGTCAGCCCTCCGACACCGAGCCGGACCGCTGCCTCACCCGCCTCCGCAGGCGCGTGACTGCTGGCGAGCAACTCCGCCCCCAGGAGAGGGAATCGGCCGGCGGCCGGCTTCTGCGGAATCCAGGCGCAGGCCCGCCGTCGCCAGGCCCACTCCGCCGGCGTACGGCTGCCCCGGCCTCCGACCAGGATCTCCCCGGCGACCTGGCGATGCAGACCCAGTACGGCCCGGAGCAGGGTCGTCTTGCCCGAGCCATTGGTACCCGTCAGGGCGACGCGCTCACCCGCGGCGATCTCCAGATCCACGTCGCTGACCGCCGCGACTCGGCCGTGGCGACAGGCGACCTCCCGCATCCGTATGTCCAGCCCGCCCATCACACGCCCTTCGACCCTCCGTAACCGAACGGGTGCGGCGGCCGTTGTCCGCCTCCCCACGCGCCAGTAGTCGGACGACTGGCCCGTCGGGTTCCCGTGCATCGACAACTCCTCGCGCACGCAGTGCCGTTCGGCCGAGCCGCGCAACTGGACGGCGGCGCCCCGACCGACCTCTCTCACGTAGTCGTACGGAGTCGTCGTCGGGTTCCCGGGGACCTGGTGTTCACCGAAGCCGCGGTCACCCGTCCCCTCAGAAGAACACGGGAATGTTGATCGGAGCGTCCTCGTCGCCCGTGGCGGTGACGTAGGAGTGTGTGCGGAAGGCGGGCTTGGGTTGCCAGCCTGTCGTGTACCAGTCCTCCGGGTCCTCCTTGGTGACCCACAGATGCCAGCTGCTGATGGATCTCCGGTTGAGGTACTGCTCGGTGAAGATGCTCCAGACCGGATGTTCGCCGTCGTAGTGGTAGCGGGCTCCCGTCGAGATCCTGCTCTGCGGGCCGCTCGCATCGGTCTTCTGCTCGACGCATGTCTTCGCCTCGATGGGCACGCCGGGAACCTTCACCCAACGGCTGCAGGACTTCTTGATCGGATCGGCGGTCGAGGCAGGGACAGCGGCAGTCGCCGGGGCGGTCAGTGTCAGGGGGATGATCAGCAGGGAGGCGGCCAGAACGCCGGATGCGTACTTCACGGTGTACTTCGCGATGTCTTTCATGCCTTCACCGTGGCCGGTGGCCGACGGGCGTCCCAGCGCCGAGATCCCGGGTCTTGACAGCACCGTCTGGTGGTGCGGGCGACGATCCTTCGTGAAGTCAGGGTGGGCTCGGCGGCGCGATCCAGCTGAGTGAGCGCTCGACTGCCCGCTTCCAGTTCTCGTACTCCGACTGCCGCCGCCGGGGGTCCATGTCCGGCAGCCACTGGGCGGCCCGGTGCCAGTTGCGCCGCAGGACCTCCAGGTCGGGCCAGTAGCCGGCGGCGAGCCCGGCGGCGTAGGCGGCGCCGAGGGAGACCGTCTCGACGGCCATGGGGCGCACCACGGGCACGTCGAGCACGTCGGCCAGGAACTGCATGAGCAGGTTGTCGGACGTCATCCCGCCGTCCACCTTGAGCACCTTCAGGGCGAGCGAGGAGTCGGCGTTCATGGCGTCGACCACCTCCCGGGTCTGCCAGCCGGTGGCCTCCAGCACGGCGCGGGCCAGGTGCCCCTTGGTGATGTACGAAGTGAGGCCGACGATGACACCGCGGGCGTCGCTGCGCCAGTGCGGCGCGTACAGGCCGGAGAACGCCGGGACGATGTAGCAGCCGCCGTTGTCCTCGACGGTGCGTGCCAGGGTCTCGATCTCGGGGGCGGTGCTGATCAGCCCCAGCCGGTCGCGGAACCACTGGACCAGCGCGCCGGTGACGGCGATCGGGCCTTCGAGTGCGTACACCGCGGGCTGGTCCTCGATCTTGTAGGCGACGGTGGTGAGCAGTCCGTGCCGGGACGGTATGAGCTCGGTGCCGGTGTTGAGCAGCAGGAAGCTGCCGGTGCCGTAGGTGCACTTCGCCTCGCCGGGGGCGAAGCAGGTCTGCCCGAACAGCGCCGCCTGCTGGTCACCGAGTGCCGCGGTGATGCGGACGCCCGGGAGGACGGAACGCGCGGTTCCGTAGTTCTCGGCCGAGGAGTGGATCTCCGGGAGCATCGGGCGGGGCACCCCGAAGAACTCCAGCAGTTCCTCGTCCCAGTCGAGGGTGCTGATGTTCATGAGCATGGTGCGGCTGGCGTTGGTGACGTCGGTGATGTGCAGGCCCCCGGCCCGTCCGCCGGTGAGGTTCCAGATGAGCCAGCTCTCCATCGTGCCGAACAGCACCTCGCCGTCCTCGGCGCGCTGCCGCAGCCCGTCGACGTGGTCGAACAGCCAGCGGATCCGGGGGGCGGAGAAGTACGTGGAAGGGGGCAGGCAGCAGCGCCGGAGGAAGAAGTCGTCCCCGGGCCGGCTTCTGAGGTCCTCGACCAGCGGAGCCGTACGGGTGTCCTGCCAGACGATCGCCCTGCCCAGCGGGGCGCCCGTACGCCGGTCCCACAGCACGGTCGTCTCGCGCTGGTTGGCGATCCCGACGGCGGCGACCTCGTCGGGGCCGACATCGGCGTCGGAGAGCGCCTGCGGCACCACGCGCTGCAGGGTGTGCCAGATCTCGACGGCGTCGTGCTCGACCCACCCCGGCTGAGGGAAGTGCTGCTGGTGCTCCCGCTGGGCGACCGACACCAGCCGCCCCTGGTGGTCGAACAGGATGCATCGGGTGGAGGTGGTGCCCTGGTCGATGGACATCACATACCGCTCAACCATGATCAGCCTTCCGTTGTGGTGCGCAAGGGCGGCGGGGCTCACCAGCGGGCGGCCCCCAGATCTCTGGAGATCGCCCGGGCGGCGTGGCGGACCTGGGTGACCAGGGCCGGCTGTGGGACCCCTTTGGAGTCGCAGATCCGCTCGACCGTGCCGGATACGCCGATGGCGCCCACCACGAGGCCGCCGTGGCCCCGGATCGGCGCGGCGACGCCGGCCTCGCCCGTGATCATCTCTTGTACTTCGGCGGCCCATCCAAGCTCCCGGACCTCGGTGAGCGCCCGCGTGAGGTGCTCCGGGGTGACCAGGGTGTGCCGGGTGTACGCCTCCAGCCCCGCCTCCACGGCCGGCTCCATGGACACGCTGCCGAAGGCCAGCAGCACCTTGCCGAGCGAGGACGCGTGCAGCGGCAGCAGGGTGCCCACGTCCAGGGTCTGGAGGGTGTCGTCGGGGCGGAAGACGTGGTGGACGATGAGCACCTTGCCCTCCAGGGGCGCGCCCAGCCGGACCGCCTCCCCGCTGCGGGCGGCCAGGGCGTCGGCCCAGTTGATGGAGCGGGACCGCAGCTCGTTCACGTCGAGGTAGCTGGTGCCCAGGTGCAGCAGCGCAGCCCCGAGCTGGTACTTTCCGGTCGTCGGGTCCTGCTCGACGAAGTCGATGTTCTGCAGGGTGCGCAGGATGCCGTGGGTGGTCCCCTTGGCCAGTCCGAGCGACGCGGCCACCTCACCCAGCCCGAGCCGACGGGGCCCGCTGGCGAGCAGACGCAGGATCGCCGCCGCCCGTTCGATCGACTGGACCGGGCCGGCCATGAGGCAATCGTAGTCCCGCGGTCGGCATCTGCCAGAAGTTAAGGCCGTCCACAGGCTGCCGTTCGGTAATGCCGACCGCTGTTCATTGACCGCCTCCACCGTTCCCCATAGCGTCCCTTTCAAGCCCGGCGTTCAGCCGGTAGGGGGCCTCGGAGGAGGCAGCATGACGGCACAGCTTGAAGCGGTGGTTCGGGTGGCGGTCGAGCATGTCTTTCCGCTGCCGCACATCCCCGAGGCCGTCTCGGTCGTACGCCGGCGGGCGCGTACGGTCCTGGCCGACTGGAACCTGGCCCCGGACCTCGCCGAGGACGCGCTCCTGGTGATCTCGGAGATGATCACCAACGCGGTCGTCCACGCCCTGCCGCCGGCGGTGCTGCGGCTGTCGCAGGTCGCCGACGGGAGCAAGGCCCTGCGCGTCGAGGTGACCGACGCGGGGCCCGCGGTGGCCGACGGGCGGCCGGTCGTCGAGCCCTGCGCGGGCGAGCACGGCCGCGGGCTCGCCATCGTCGCCGCCCTGGCGACCGAGTGCGGCACGCGAGTCCACGCGGGCGGTACCACACGGTGGGCGCAACTTCTCGCAGCGTGAGCGGGTAAGCCCGACGGCAGGCTCGGTCGTCTCGAACGTGATCAGCCGAGCAGCTCCGCGAAGCCTCCTGCCCGGGCAAGGGTCTCCAGTTCGTCCATGGCTCGCCGCGCCATGGACGCCGCAACCGGATCGTGGCTCTCGATGCCGCTCGCCGCGAACTCCTCCTCGTCCAGACGCAGGACGGCCGTTCCGTCGGCGGATAGCCACAAGTCGAGCTCGAGGTCCTCGATGACGATGCCGTCCGACCTGATGTCTGCCGGGCGGGCGACATCGCAGTACCAGCCCTTGAGCCTGCCGTCGGCGGCCCGTACCTCCTTGACGGCGTACCAGCGGTCGCGCCAGTAGTGCTCGGTGAACACATCACCCGGCTCGAACCGCACGAACCCGAAGTCACGGACCGTCGTCCTTCCCCACGGGGCGCGCACGACGGCGTGGATACCGTCATCGCTCGCGACGACCGCCGGATAGCGCAGCTTGGTGCTGCCGGCCTTCACCAATTGGACGGTCACTCCCTGGCCCACGGTGAAAGTGCCCCTGCTCATGCTGTCTCCCCACTCCGCTGCTTCGTCCGGCGAACATCGACACGGTCTCCCGGAGGAGGAGCGTCGGGCCAGTGATTTGTTCGGCAGCAGACCCCCGAGACCCGCGCGCGAGCGAGGGCCGCAGCCGGCACGGTTCGCACCGACGGGGCGACGCGGCGACGGCGGCCGCGAAGCCGTCCGACCGGGACTACTCATGCGAGTGCTGATCGCGCGCTTGCGTGGAACTGCACGTACTCGATGGTCGCCCCGCCGGCGTGCCGGACGGTCAGGTTGCGGCCGGTGGGCACCTCGTTGGGCCCGTCGAGGACTTCCCCGCCGTGCAGCTCGGTGATGCGCAGGACCCAGTCGATGGACTCGACGATCGTGGTGGCGTGGGTGCCGCGGTAAGGCGCGAGGGCTTCCTCGGAGCCTGCGAGAAGCAGATAGCCACCCACGCTCGCGAGCTCCAGGTCGCGGTAGGTGAACCGCAATCGCGGTTGCTCTCCGGTCAGTTCGACGAACGTCGGCAATGCCGCGTCCAGGTCGTCGACGTAGACACGGGCCAGGGTGGCGAGCACCGTCATGGTCATCTCCTAGATCATTTCGATATTCCCGAATCGGCGAAGTGAACTGCATACTACGGGTGTGAGCGAGCGAGGACGAGGAGGGCCGGTGGGACAACTCGACCATGCGGACCCGGACATGGCCGCGGTGCTCCATGCCCTGGGTGATCCGATTCGGTTGGCGCTGGTCCGCGGAATGGCCGACGCCGGCGAGAGCGCGTGCAGCCCGGAGGGCTTGGACGTCCCTAGATCGACGCTGTCCAACCACTGGCGGATCCTGCGCGAAGCCGGGATCACCGAGACCCGCCAGGTCGGAAAGGCTCGTCTGATGTCTCTGCGACGCGCCGACCTGGACGCCCGCTTCCCGGGCCTCCTCGCCGCCGTGCTCGCCGAAGACAGGACGTGAGTGCCGCAGCAGGGAGAGAACCTGCAGACCGCCCGCGAGGGCCTGAAAAAGCTATGGGATCCCCTGTGGCGAATGCGCGTGCCGTGGCGCATGGGCCGAGGTCACCGCGCGCCCACGACGGCGTCGTACGAGAGGTCACGACAGGCGCACCACGTCGCCCAGTTCGATGTGCCCCGGCCGGATCACCTGGGCGTAGACGCCGGCGCACGGCTCGGGGCGGCGTCCGGGCATCGCGATGACGCGGTGGTGTTCGGCGAGGGTGCGCAGGGCGGCCTTGTCCTGAGGCAGTGCACCGTGCGCGAGCGTCGGGACGGCGCAGCGGGGGGTGGAGGCCACCACGCGGAGGATCAACCGGTCGCCGATGCTCAGTTCCCTGCCCACCCAGGCCTGGTCGGCGAAGCCCACGCCGTCCGTCTTGATGACGACGTTGGGGCGGTAGCGCTCCGCTTCCACGGTCCCACGGGGGCTGAGCGCGGCCACTTGGCGCAGGGTGGAGGTGCTCATCAGGTGTACGGGGGCGAAGTCGAAGAACGTGCCGGCGGGCGCCAGCGAGCCGAGCTGCAGGACGTCCGCCCGGACCTCGGCGTCGACGCCTGCTCGGAGCACCTGCTCCGGTACGGAACGGTCGAGCGTGCCCTGTGACGGCAGCGTGTCGGTCAGAGTGACGTTCCGGCCGACGGCGGCCGACAGGACGTCGTCGATGTCGGTGTCGTCGCTCCAGGCCAGCTTGCCGTTCGGCAGTTCGATACGCGGACGGCTCTGCTCAAGAGTCGCGGTGCACTTGAGCAGGTCCCGCCACAGCCGCGGATTCTTCGCGCTGGCGACCTTCCCCGAGACCCGGTCGACGACCGCGAGACAGCGGTCTCCCGCCAGTCCGTGGTCGGTCACCGCCGTAGAGGGCACCGGTTCGCCGAGCATCGACTTGACCGGGTAGCGCCATAGAGCTTCCACTGTGCCGAGTTCGTCCTTCACGGTGTCTCCTTCATCGCGTTGTGTGTCCGTCCTGGCTCGCCGCTGAGAAACCGACTGACTGACTGATCGACTGACTGGCCGGCTGACTGACTGAGGCGGTCGGTGCGCCATCGATGACCCCGGCCCGGCGCACCCACCCGCCGAACCACGAGCCCAAGAGGCCGGCCGAGGATCACGCGAACGAGACCAGGGCGACGGCCGTCGTCGCCAGGGCGGCGTACAGCGCGGCTGCCACTCGCAGGCCGAAGCGCAGCAGGCCGTACTCCACGACACCCGCGCTCTTCGCGGAGTCGCCGGCCACCGCCAGGATCAGCATGATCATGGGGAGCGAGGTGAAGACGGCATGGCCCGCCGCGCTGTTCTGCAGGGCCGCGAACCATACGTCGAGCCCGTCGCCGTGCGGGGCCAGGCGCTCCTGGAGCGGCATCATCAGCGCGTTGCCACCGACGTTGGAGCCGGTGATGAAGCCGCCCAGCATGCCGAGCGCGGGAGAGGCAAGCGCGATGACCAGCGGCGGCGCCGCGGCGACCGCCACACCTATCTCCCCGATCATGCCGCTGTCCGCCATCAACCGACCCAGGGCGACGAACCCGGTCAGGGCCAGCAGCGGTCGGCCGACACGGATCAGCGCGGCGCGGGCGTCCGTGCCGCGCAGTCGGCCACGGTCCAGCAGCAGGGCGGCGGCCAGCAGCGGCAGGCCCGGCGAGGACAGCAGCGCGAAGCTCGCGTTGCCCGCGTGCAGTTCCAAGGGCGGAACGCCGAGGGCTGTGGCCGTACGGGTGACGACGATGCCGCCGAGGACGAGGCCGTACGCATGCAGGACCGCGCGTGGTGGGAACAGCCGACCGGCGGCGGACTCGGTCCCCGCACCGGAACGAGCCCGGCGGGCGGCACACAGCACCAGCCCCAGCGCCGTCGTGAGCAGCCCGGCCAGAACACCGGCCGGCTGGACCACACCCGCCCGGTTGAGCAGCAGCAACCCGAGCGAGAGCGTCCCGCCCGCGCCCGCGGCCACGACGGCGGTACGGAGCCGGTGTTGCGGGCGGGCCAGCAGCGCCGCCCAGACGGTCACCAGGGGGAAGACCAGGCTGCTGGTGACCGCGGTGGCGGTGCCCAGTACGGCCGTGTCCGTGCCGACGAGCGCGGCGCCGATGACCGTGGCGAGGCCGAGGGTGCCCCACGGCATGATGTTCATCCCGAGCATCGCCTGCCGCAGCGCGGTCGCGGGCGGCGTGAGAGCGAGCAGCACCGGCACGGTGACCAGAAGCGAGACCCCGAAGCCGGTGAGCGCCTCCACCGTGGGGGCGATGCCCGCCACCACCAGGGCGACCTTCGCGGGGCCGGGCAGTGGCAGCCCGCGCACCCACTCCTGCAGCGACCGGTGTACCTCCCGGCGAGTGAGCACCTGGCTGAGGTGGACGCCGGGCAGCATCACCGCGGCGGCGTTGAGCACCAGCAGACCGGCTCCCCCTGCCGCTGCCGTCAACGCGCCTCCAGGCAGCGCGAAGTCCGGCAGCCACCAGATCAGGACCGCCGCCAGGGCGACGCCCGCAAGCGCTGCCCAGTGCGCCGGCCGACGCAACCCAGTAATCATCCCCAGCACCATGACGAGAGGGGACACCGCTATCGCCCACACCATCGTTCCAGCCGCCTTTCGTGTCTCGTTGCACGGCTGGAGCACAGCTTCGCGGCGCGACCGGCGGTGGTCTTGAACGAAAGTCGCGGGACCACGATCACGGTCACGGAAGTCGCGGGAACGCCGCTGCACCCCGCTGCGCCCCGCCGCACGCTTGCGCTCAGGCGCGGATGGCCCCCGGAGTGACCCCGAAGTAGCGCTTGCAGACGCGGGTCAGATGCGACTGATCGGCGAAGCCCGTAGCGGCCGCCACCTCGGCCGGCCGCTGCCCGGCCAGCAGCAGGCGGCGAGCTCGGTTGGCGCGCAGCCGCAGCAGGTAGGCGTGCGGCGGCAGCCCGTACGCCTGGCGGAAGGCGGCGATGAGCGAGGCCCGCGGCATGTTCGCCGCCGCGCTGAGCTCCGCGACGGTGACCGGTTCGGTCCAGCGGTCATGCAGCAACTGCCGGGCCAGATCCGGACCGCGGCGCACATCTTGCGGCGTGCCGATGGCGGACACCCGGCCGGTACGGGCGTGCCGCCGCAGCAACGCGCCCAGGCCGCCGAGCAGCAGGGACTCCGCGGTCAAGGGATCGCCCGCGTGCTCCTGCTCCCGGTGGACTCGGCGCAGCCGGGCGAACAGCGTGGCGTCCCGCACGGCCGTCTCCGGAAACCAGACCTCCGCGGCGCCCAAGCGCTCGTGGGCCAACTCGTCCACGAGCGCCGTGTCGAAATAGAACATCCGATACCGCCAGCCGGACTCGTCGGCGGCGAAACCGGTGTGCACCTGCCCGGGATTGAGGACCACAAGCTGCCCGGCCGGAACCACGACCTTGCCGCCCGCCATGTGCAGTCCCTCCGCGCCCTGCTCGATGACGCCGACGGCCAGCTCCTCGTGGCTGTGCCGGTCGAAGGCGAAGCGCTCGAAACGAGCAGCCAGCAGATCCACCCGCGCACTGCCGGCTGCGGTCCATAGCCGAGCGTGCTCGCCTCCCGATCCCATCAACGCATGATCACAGACCAGCGTCCGCCGGCGTATGGCCCTGCTCACGTCCCCTGGATCCGGTGGTCTTCTCCCACGCGGCCCGCTCTGGCCCGCGCTGGCCCGCTCCGGCGAGCCCCATCAGTGCAGCCGCTGCTGGGGATCTGCCCAGCGGCGGGCACGGCCTGAACGGACTTGGTGAGCGGGTCAGCGTCCTTGGGAGAGCTCTTCTTACTGCAGTGAGCCACGGGGCAGCTGCCGGTTCTGCTCGTGGGTTCTCGCGGTGAAGGTAGCGATATCTCCATTCGCGTACTCGTCGTCGACGAAGAAGAACTGTTTCGCTGCGGGCTCCAATGCTCGGGTATGCCTCCCGGAATGCCCACGAAGTCACATACCGGCCTGACCGGAACTCCCGGAGTGGGAAATAGTCCCCGCCGTTGCCCAGCTTGGTCTGCACACCATCAAGCGTCTTCTCGTGCGGACATCCGTCATGCCCCTCGACGCTGAGCTGGGTTCACGTCCAGCCCGCCGCGCCGGATGTCATGGGATCCGGCGGACTTTGAAGCACCCAGAAGCGGTAGATGTGCGCCGCTGGCCCTCGGCTTGAGAGTTCCTGACCTGCCGGAACCGGATCGGGCCTTTTAGCGTCTTGCGGGGCGATATGCGCCTGAATGGCGGCGACCGTGCCGGGGTGCGAACGGCACCGTCACCCAACAGAACTGCCACTGGAATGAGCTTCATGAACGAACAACTCGCTCATCAAGCGCCAACAGCCCGTATCAGGGCAGGCGCAGTGACCGCCTCCGGGACGGGCCTGAGAGGACGCAGCCGTCGCCAGGTCGTCGCGGTGCTGCTGCTGATCTTCGGCGGGTACCTGCTGCCAGTGGCGGGCTGGCTGATCGGCAGCGTCATATGGCTGCTCACACCAGGGTGGAACGTCCGGAGCAAGACGGCCGGGCTGCTGGTCTGGCCGTTGTGCACACTGGGCCTGGTAGCCACCAGCGCCGCCACCTACTGGCTGATCCTGCCCCTGGGCGACCCGGTCTCCTCCATCGCCACGTCCCTCTTCCTTCTGGTGCCGAGCAGTTGGTTCCTTCTGCTGCTGACGGCCGCCTGGACGCTGCTGGGCGCCGCGGACGCACCGCGCGGCGGAGAGCCGCAGTGACAAGGGCGCGGCGTGCAAGGAGGCAAGGCGCGCTCACGGTGACGATCCTGGTCATGGCCGTGGCCCTGTTCACGGGATGCGCACCGCCTCCGCACAGGGATGCGTCCGAGCCGGGCGTCCCTCCGCCGACGGTCGCGGCCGCTGAACAGGACGGCCCCGAGCTCCCTCGGGTCTCGCCCACACCCCGTCAGATCCGTCGCACGGGACCGGATCTGGCGGTGCCCGCCTCCGTGGATGTGGTGCGCGGTGACGGCGTCGACAGCTCTGCGGTGCGACGCATCACCCAGGCACTGCACGCGGCGGGCGCCACCGACGTGCGTGTCTCCACTCCCAAGGCTGCGACCGCCACCGGCCGGCAGTCCCTGACCGTCGTCGTCGGCCGGATCGACAGTGAACTGGTGTGTGGCCTGCTCAACCGCAGCAACGCCTTCGGCCGTGGCGCTCTCCCCGCAGAGGGATACCAGATCACCACGGGTTCGCTGCGAGGGCGCCCGGGCGTGCTGCTGGCCGGCAAGGACACCGATGGCGTCTACTACGCGGCCCAGACCTTCGCCCAGCTCATCCACCGTTCCGCCATCGCGGGAGCATCGGTCGTCGACTATCCGTCCATGCCGCAACGGGGCGTGGTCGAGGGCTTCTACGGCACACCGTGGACCCATCAAGCGCGCCTGGACCAGCTGGCGTTCTACGGGCGGATGAAGCTCAACACCTACCTTTACGCGCCCAAGAACGACCCGTTTGAGCGAGACCGGTGGCGCGATCGCTACCCCGCTGCCGAGGCGGGCCGGCTGGCCGACCTGGTCAAGGCCGCCCGTGCCCACCATGTGCGTTTCACCTACGTACTCTCCCCGGGCAAGTCCATCTGCAACAACTCCGCCGACGACCGGCAGGCCGTCATCGACAAGCTCCAGTCCCTGTACGACCTGGGAGTACGCGACTTCGCCATCGCCTTCGACGACATCCATCCACTGCCGGTGTGGAGCTGTGCCGCGGACTTCGCCCGTTGGGGGACGGTCACCGAACAGGCCCTGGCCGCTGCCCAGGCGGAACTGCTCAACCGCGTACAGAAGGAATTCATCGACCCCCACCGCGCAATGCGGACGCTGCAGATGGTGCCCACCCAGTACAGCGACCTGTCCGACACCCTGTACAAGAAGACGCTGCGCCACCAACTGCACAGGCGCATCGGCATGATGTGGACCGGCACCGACGTGCTTCCCACCAGCGTCACGGCAGACCAGGCGCGCGACGCGGTCGCGGTATGGGGCCGCGACGTCATGCTGTGGGACAACTACCCCGTCAACGACTCCGACCAGACCACCGGACGCCTCCTGCTCGCCCCCTATGCCAAGCGTGCCCGGGAACTCGACCAGCACCTGTCGGGCGTTGTGGTCAACCCGATGAATCAAGCCTCGGCCAGCAAGGTCGCCGAATTCACCGGCGCCGACTACGCCTGGAACACCCACGCCTACGACCCGACGACCAGCGCACGGGCAGCCACCGACCACCTCGCCGGCGGAGACGCCGCGACCACCCGGGCATTGCAAGTCTTCTTCGACACCCAGCACATGGCCCCCAGCTGGAGCGGCGCCCCCTGGCAACCACAGGCCCCTGCACTGGCCGCCCGACTGGAGCGTTTCGACAAGCAGTGGGAGAGCGATCGCAAGCACCAGGCCGTGGAACAACTCCGGTCGTACGCCCGCCTGATGGCCGCAGCGCCCGATCGCATCAGAACCCACGTCGAAGACCGAGGTCTGGCCACAGAAGCCAAGCCCTGGCTGGACGCTCTCGCCCTGTGGGGCCAGGCTCTCACCACCACCTGCGACGCACTCCAGGCACGCCTCGACGGGAACGCAGAGCAGGCCGAAGAACTGCTGACCCGCTCCCGAGCCAAGGCGAACCAGGCCTCAGACCTGCGCACCATCCCAGGCGCCACCCGACCCCAAGGCCCCATCAAAGTCGCCGACGGCGTACTCGACGCCTTCCTCAAACGAGCCCCGTCACTCCGCTGATCTGCTCCATTACTCCATTGCTCCATTGCCCGATGGAATCATCGCCCGTGCAGGTGAGCATCGCATCGGGCGAGATTTCTGACGCGGCACCCCATAATTCAAGTCTTGGCCAATACTGGCGGGGGCTTGATCGGTTTGATTGAGAGGTGTTCCGCTACTCGGACGTGGCGGCTTTTCCTGCTTCGCTTCGGCACCCTTGCGGCCAGCTTCGCAAGATTCTTCAGACGTGAAGTGTGGGCCGTTCCTTTTCCTGGGCCGGGTGTCCCCTTCGATACGATCTCGCGCTGTTTCTCGCACAGGGAGCTCGGCTAAACACGTCGGAAAGGGCTCTCAGTCGTATCGCGTCACCGACTGCATCGCGTCACCGACGAGGGCGGAGTGCTCGGCACCACAACACCGGATCGAACTATCACTTTGTGTTACCCTCAACCGTTTGGTCGGCTGTGACGGCTGGCGACTCCGGCCGTCCGGTTCCCACTGTCCGTCGGCTGCTCATTCCTGCCGGGCCTTCCTCGGTACGTTCCCCATGCGGAAGGCTCTTCATGAACCACCCGGACCGCCCCGGCACCTCGCACGGCGACCTCGCCCAGCCGGCGACCCCCACCCCGACAGTGCCGCCGGTCGCCTCCTTCGCCGACCTGGAACTGCCGGCCGAGGTACTGCGAACGCTCACCGAGCGCGGCGTGCGCGAGCCCTTCCCGATCCAGGCAGCCACGCTGCCCAACGCCCTCGCCGGCCGCGACGTCCTGGGACGCGGGCGCACGGGATCGGGCAAGACGCTCGCCTTCGGCCTGCCGCTGCTCGCACGGACGGCCGGGCGGCGCGCGGAGCCGAAGCAGCCCCTCGCCCTGATCCTGGTACCTACCCGGGAGCTGGCCCAACAGGTAACCGAGGCGCTCGCGCCGTACGCCGACGCGCTCCGGCTGCGGATGGCCACCGTCGTCGGCGGCATGTCGATCGGCCGGCAGGCCGCTGCGCTGCGCGACGGGGCCGAGGTCGTCGTCGCCACCCCTGGCCGCCTGCACGACCTCATCGAGCGCAGGGCCTGCCGCCTGGAACGGGTACGGATCACCGTCCTCGACGAGGCGGACCAGATGTGCGACATGGGCTTCCTGCCGCAGGTCACCGAGGTGCTCGACCAGGTGCATCGCGACGGCCAGCGGATGCTGTTCTCGGCCACTCTGGACCGCGACGTGGACGACCTGGTCCGCCGCCACCTCCACGACCCCGTCGTCCACTCCGTCGACCCGTCCGCGGGCGCGGTCACGACGATGGACCACCATGTGCTGGTCGTGCACGGCCCCGACCGGTACGCCGTCACCACGGAGATCGCCGCCCGCGACGGCCGCGTACTGCTGTTCCTGGACACCAAGCACGCGGTCGACCAGCTCACCCGGCATCTGCGGGCCAGCGGAGTGCACGCCGCGGCCCTGCACAGCGGCAAGTCCCAACCGCAGCGCACCCGGACCCTCGCGCAGTTCAAGAACGGCCAGATCACCGCCCTGGTGGCCACCAATGTCGCGGCCCGCGGTCTGCACGTCGACGACCTCGATCTCGTGGTCAACGTCGACCCGCCCACCGACCCCAAGGACTACCTGCACCGCGCGGGCCGCACCGCCCGGGCCGGTGAGTCCGGCAGCGTCGTCACGCTGGTGCTGCCCGGCCAGCGCCGCGAGATGACCCGGCTGATGGCCGGGGCCGGCATCGAGCCGACGATCACCAAGGTGCGTTCGGGCGAGGCGGAGCTGAGCCGGATCACCGGCGCCAAGGCCCCCTCCGGTACCCCGCTCGACCGCGGACCCGCCGCGCCGCGGGCCAAGAACACCAATGCACCCTTCCGCGGCCTGGGCACCAGCAAGGACGCCTCCCGCGGCACCGGCGGTAAGTCCCGCAAGGCCAACGAGGCCCGAAAGCTCGCCGAGGCCCGCAAAGCGGCCCGGGTCCGCCGCGGAAACTGAGACCTACTGCTTACAGCGTGTGGCGCACGGGCCTGCTCGGGATGTAGTCAGCGCCTCGCGCTGAGTCCGGCCACCGCGCAGACCCGAGTTCGAGCCGGCCCTGGTTACGGCCGGGCATCGGACGGTGCTCAACGGGGGAGCGGGAGGGCAATCACGGGGCGATCGGCCGGCCGTAGCCAAGCCCATCCAGTGCCTGCGACGGTGAGGAGTTCACGGACTCTGAGGACCCGCGGGTGGGCCAGGCGTGCGACTGCCCGCAGACGATCCAGGAGCGCAAGGCGGCGGCCAAGGTGGTCCTCGGACCCCGGCACCTTCCGAAGTACGGGGGACGGGGCGGGCGTTGGAGGAGTCATCGCACTGTCATCAACGGCATTCTCTTCCGCCTGCGGATCGGCATCCCGTGGCGTGACGTGACCTGCCTGCCCGTTTCGGTGAGTGGAGGACCGTTCATGATCGCCACCGACGGTGGTCGGCGGCCGGCACATGGGAGAAGATCCTGCGGGCCGTCCATGCGGACGCCGACGCGGAAGGGCGGATCGACTGGAGTGCGGTGAGCGTGGATTCCACGGTGTGTCGTGCCCATCAGCACGCGGCCGGGGCCCGTCACAGGCCGGCACGGGTGCCACGACAGCGTAGTCGGCCCCCGCGGCATCGGCCCGACGAGGCGGTGGGCCGCTCATGCGACGGCTTCACTACCAAGATCCACCTGGCGGGTGACGGCGCCTGCCGCCCGCTGGCGATCCTGAACACACCCGGACGGTGGGGGATGCGCCGCAGCTGCGGTAGCGACCCGCTTCGACAAGCGGTCTTATGCCCTTCACGGCGACGTAACTGTGACTGCGGTCCGGCTCTGGCTCCGCTCGTGCCCCGCTCGACAGTCCTTAGGGCCGACCGGGCGCCGTGCTCTGGACCGACCAGGGGAACATGCCCCGACTGCCCGGCTTCCCGCGATCACAATCTCCGCCCCGCCCCGGGCCGTATGCGAACCTGACGTCGTCCAACAGTTGTCCTGGCCCGCAGGGCTCAACGATTGGAAGCGCGCAATGGGCGGGGCAAACGAGCCTTCGAAGTCGACGGAATCTCCAACCCCGACCATCGGAGAGATTCAGGCCACGCTGGGTAAGCGGCTGGACGACGTGGCCAAGATCCTGGCCGGTGCCCTCGTGGCGGTGGCCGGCATCATGACGACATTGGGACTCAACAGCAAGTTCGTGTTCGTCGCCCTCAACAACAGGTCGTGGCCCATCTACGTGGCCTCGCTCTGTGCCATCATCTCCATCGTCTGCAGCATCGCCGCCTTGCTCATCCGCCCCACGAGCCGCGGGGTCGTGTGGGAGACGGGCGTGCTCGTCCTCGGTGTTGTCTTCTACATGGCGTCCCTGAGCATTGCCGTGGTCGGCGCCGCTCAGGCCGCGGGCGGAAACGGCCGCCCGACCTTCACCGACGTCAGACTCGACGGACCTCGCTCCAACATGCGGCTGCACTTCGGCGTGCATGCCGACGGCGTCCAGAAGTGGTCACATGTCGAGGTGTCCGTAAGCCCTATGAATTTGTCCTCCGGGAAGTGGGGCAGGGACCTCTACTGGAGTGTGCTCAGACCTGACGATCAGGGGAAGATCGCGCAGCAGATCGACATCCCGCTCTCACCTCCGGCCGGAACGTCTGTGGTCGCGGTTTCGGCCGTTAACCCAGACGAGTCCGAGCCGGGAGCATGCGAAGCCAAAACCCAGCACGGGCCGGCGTGCACGGAACTCCACATCTCCTGAAGCCGGACCACAATGGCGGCATCCGCGGCTGGACTCTGCCGACCAGCTGCCCGGCGGTTGATGATGAGGACACGGGATGCGATCACCGATCACTTGAAAAGGGCTCGACTCCCTCGACCTGATCCGTCGGACAGGCGTCGTCGTCGATGAGGTCTTCTCAACGAAATGATCATCTCGTGCGGTGACTCGGCCCTGGGGACCCCGCGAGCCGTGTTGAGCCTGCGGCGTCCGGCGGTCTCGTACTGTCGACCCCATTACCGAGGAGGACTTCCGATGCGCAGCGTGACCTATTCGATGGGCGTCTCACTTGACGGCTATATCGTCGGGCCGGACGGCGACTTCAACTGGACGGCGCCCGACGAGGAGGTCTTCCGCTTCGTCACCGACGAGATTCGAGGGGTCGACGTCCACCTGTTGGGCCGACGGCTGTACGAGACGATGCTGTACTGGGAGACCGCCGACCAGGATCCATCGCTTGACGACTCGATGCTTGAGTGGGCCGCGATTTGGAAGGCGCTTCCAAAGGTGGTGTTCTCCACCACGCTTTCGGCGGTGCAGGGCAATGCCCGCCTGGCCTCCGGCGGCCTGGCGAGGGAGATCGAACGGTGGCGAGCCGAGCCGGGGGAGGGCGACATCGCGATCGGCGGCGCCACTCTCGCCGCAGAAGCGGCCGCGTTGGGTCTGATCGACGAGTACCGGGCCAGGGTCTACCCGGTGCTGGTCGGCGGTGGCATTCCGTTCTTTCCCCAGCGCGAGCGCCGGGTGGATCTCGAACTCGTCGAGACCCGCACATTCGGCTCGAGAGTCGTCTACCTCCGCTACCGCGTGGCGCGCTAGCCGGCTTGTTTCGCTGGGCTCTAGGCACTGTCTGGCGGATCATGCTTCGGGGGCGAGCGGCTGGAGGTCGTAGAGGTAGGAGCGGTCGTTCTTGAAGCTGCGCCAGACGGTGGTCGGAGGTTGGGGTTCGTCAGCGTGGCTGTTGAGGGGATGGGCAGTGACGAGGCCGTCAGCGATCTCGCAGTGCCAGCCGTCGGTCGGCGACCAGACACACCACACGTTCCCGTCCGTTCGGCGGTAGGCGGGGCGGCCGTTGCGTTCGCCGTCGCGTGCGAAGGTGTAGCGGAGCCCGTCGATGTGGCGTACGAAAGTGAAGGATGCAAGTGCTGTCATGCCTTCGGCACTGTAGGGGACCACGCTGCCGGCGGCTGAGGGATTCTGGGGTATCCCGGTGCAGGTGCATCAAGGGCGGAGCCAGAGCCGGGTTGCGGCGATGGTGACGGTGCCATGGAAGACGTAGGCCCTTTTGTCGTAGCGGGTGGCGACGGCCCGGGAGTTCTTGAGCCGGTTGATCGTGCGCTCGACCTCGTTGCGGCGTTTGTAGATTTCGCGGTCGAAGCCGGTGGGCCTGCCGCCCTTGCTCCCGCGCCTTGTGCGGTTGGCCCGTTGGCCTTTCGGTTCGGGGATGGGTGCGTGGAGGTGGGCCGCGGTGATGTCCGGGACAGACCCCGTTCGACGTCGGCTCCCACGGTGGGGAGCCGTACGGTGCGGACAGGAACCGGATGTTGCCGCCGAACGCCGTGTGTTTTGGGCTGCACCACCCGCCGTTTCCGTTGTCGCGGACACCGGCGACGCGGTCGCTCTCGATGAGTGTGCCGTCCAGTACGACGTGCGTCGTCCCGGACTCCTGGCAACGTGTCAGGGCCTCGTGCTGGCCGGGATCCTGGAGGGCGAGGACGTCGACGATTCCCTCGCCCAGGTAGCGGCAACCGGTGGCCTGGGAGATGTTGGCGTCGCGGGCCAGGGGCTGGACGTAGCCGCCCTCGCGGAACCGCGGAACCAGTGCAGTGCGAGCACGGACTGACGGAAACTGACGGAAGGGGCCGAGCGCTCGAGAACCATGCGGGTGCGCATCCGACGGCGGAGGGCGGCCAGGAGGCGGGCGAGGAACTCGACGATGCGGCACGGGTCGTCGAACTTGGCGGCATGGGTGACCACGTGAAGCCCCTGGTGGCTACGGACCTGATCTTGTGGTGAGACCCGTCCTACCAGGGGCTTCACGCTTGTGTCGGGCGTGCAAGGCCGCTGCGCGATTCGTCTACAGGTCGAGCTGGTACTCGTAGGCCGTGTGCGTCGGGAGGTATCCGAGTTCGTCGTTGACGCGCCGCATGTACGGGTTGTTGTCGGCGGTGTCGGTCAGCAGGCCGCCGAGGCAGGGGTGGCGTTCGCGAGCCCGGACGATCGAGGCGGCCTTCATCCAGCGGGCGAGGCCGCGGCCTCGGTGTTCGGGCAGTACCGCCGTGCCATAGTGCTGGGCGTCACCCGTGCCGCTGCCGGGGACCACGAGTTCGGTGAACCCGGCTATGGAGCCGTCCGACCGGTCGATGGCCGCCACGGTGTGGAGAACGTCCCCGCGTGCGGCGACGGCCGCGGCCGCTGCCCGTACCCGTTCGAGGTCCCAGACGGCCGTGCCGTAGTCGACGGTGCCCATCGGCATGTCGTCCATGGCGCGACGTGAGGCCACAAAGGTGTCGGCGAGTTCGTCGGGCACCATGCCCTCCCATGCCGCCAGCCGGTAGCCGGCATGCCGGTTCTCCGCGACGGCGGTGAGCGCGGCAAGGTCCGCGTCGGCCAGCGGGAGTCGGGCATAGACCAGGCTCAGCACTGCGCGGAATCCGGCGGCGAGGAGGAAGTCGGCGCCGGGAGAGTCGGATTCGGCCTGGGATATGACGGCGCGCCGGCCGTCCTCGCGGGCAGCGGCGACGGCCGCGGCGAGCAGGAGGGAGCCCGCCCGTCGGCGCCGTTCGGCCGGGTGGACCTGAACGTCCAGCTCGGCGAGGTGACGCTGTCCGTCCTTGGTGAACAGGCGCAGGAAGGCGGACCCGACGGGGTGGCCCTCGGGGTCGGCGGCCAGCCAGGCCAGGCGGTGGAAGGCGGAGGTCTCCGCGGGGTCGGTGAGGGCGGTAATGCGTACGGACAAGGTGTCTCCGTTACGAGAAGGATGTACGAGGGGCGGACTCGTCCTGCGCGAGGCCGTCACTGGGCCCAGGGCAGGACGCGGGTGCCCTCGGTGCCGGGGACGGAGGCCACGCCGTCCGCGCGCATGGCGACGTGTGCCTCGGCCACCCGCGGAGCGTGTATCTGGCGGAGTACGTCCGGTGGGAGGACGAAGGTCTGCCCGGCCGAGATCTTGTCGCTGCGGCCGTCGCAAGTGACTTCGAGGACGCCGGCGGTCACCGTCCAGACCTGTTCGCGGCTGATGAAGTGCTCGGGGCCGCTCTGGCCGGCCTCCATCGCGACGGTCCAGGTGCTCAGCTCCGCGCTGCCCCGGCTGGGAGCGGCCAGGCCGGTCATAAGGGCGTTCGGGGACTCGGTGACGTTCTCGGCGGCGGGGCTGATCACGTGCACGGTGGGCCTCTCGGGTCTCTCGGGCCTCTCGGGCTGTGCCGGCTCGTCGGGGGTGGCCCATTCGACGAGCTGGACAACGATTCCGTTCGGGTCGGTCAGCTGGAACAGCCGCTCGCCCCAGGGCTCTTCGCGCAACGGCATGGTGATGGGGGCGCCGGCCTCGCGCAGGCGCTGCTCCTCGGCGTCGATGCCGGTGACGGTGAGCGCGACGATCAGACCCGTGGCCTGCTGGTCGCGCTGCTCGGGCGGGAGGACCTCGGTACCGCTGCGCAGCAGCACGATGTCGACCGCGGCGTCATCGCCCCGGGTCAGGGACGCGAAGCCGTCCGTGGCCATGGCGACCTGGTAGCCGAGGTGGACGCAGAAGAAGTCGCGGGAGGTGTCTACGTCGGCGACGGTGAGGGACAGGGTGGAGGTGGTGACGTGCAAGGGGGCTCCTGGCAGGTTCGGGTGGTGAATCTGAGGGGGTGGGTGCTCTGATGCGGGTGCGGAGCCGGTGTGCTGCTAGTCGGCCGGCTTCGCGTGGGTGAGGACGAGGTTCCGAGGTTCCCGACCTCGAACACGTGGCTGTCGGTGAGTCTGAAGGTGACGGCGAGAAGTCGGTGCGGAAGAGCGGGATGCCGGAGGCGGCCACGATCGGGTACTGCTTGACGATCGGCTCGTCGGTTTCGGGCAGGAGTTGGCCGGCCAGGTCGGCGCCACCGCAGATCCAGACACCGAGCCCGTCCTCCTCCTGCTTGAGCCGGCGGATCAGCGTCACCAGGTTTTCCGCGGTGAGCACGTCGGCCGGGTCCGGGCTGGTGGTGGGCGAGCGGGAGAGGGTGATCTGCTGCAGGTGGGCGTACGGGTTGGTGAGGTCGGCGGTCAGTCCGGGGGAGTGGGTGCCGCGGCCCATGAGCGCGGTGTCGAAGCGAGTGGTGGGTGCGTCGGCGACTCCGATGGCCACGCGGCCCGGGGGCGGAAGGGCGTAGGGCGTTCGTGTACTCGGCGATCAGGTGCGGGGCCAGGTGCGGGGCGAAGTCACGAAGTCCTCGGTGAGATACGGCGTGAAGAGGTCGAGGTCGCCGTCGGGGCGGCGAGGAAGGTGTGGATGGTGGTGCCGATGACGTAGGTGAGCTTGCGCATCCCTGTCTCCGTTCGTTCGGGGCGAACTTTACGACGGACGTAACTTTAGCCAGGCATGCGTAGCTAGGTCAAGCGTATTTTTGCAGCGGGTGTAAGATTGCTCCATGGGTACCGAGATGGGGCTCCGTGAGTCCAAGAAGCAGGAGACCAGGCAGCTGATCTCCGACTGCGCGACCAGGCTCTTCATCGCGCAGGGCTTCGAGCAGACCACGATCACCGAGATCGCCACCGCGGCTCGCGTCGCCAAGAAGACGGTCACCAACTACTTCCCCCGCAAGGAAGACCTGGCCCTCGACCACCACGAGGCATTCACCCAGGGCCTGGCCCAAGTCGTCGCCGAGCGAGAGCCCGGCGAAGAGCCGCTCACCGCCCTGGAGCGGACGTTTCGCGCCGCCCTGCTGGAACACAGCCCCGTCGTCGGCTTCACCGGCTCCGCGTTCGCCCGCATGGTCGCCGACAGCCCGACCCTCAGCGCCCGGCTGCGCGAACTGCACGAGCAGCGAGAGGAGTCGCTTGCCGCGGCCCTGGCCGCCGTCACCCAGGATCCCGTCCCAGCGATCGTGCCCCGGGCCGCCGCGGCCCTGATCGCCGCAGCGGACCGTCTGCTGTTCCGGCGCATCCAGGAACTCACTCTGGCCGGCCACTCCGACGACGAGATCGAGGCCACCTTGATCCCGGAGGCCGACCACCTCCGCACCCTCCTGGCCGCCCTCGGCAACCACCCCACCACCGCAGCCCCGTGACCCCGCCGCGTTCGCGTCAGACGGCTTCTGCTCCGGTACCGACGGCTGAGGCGCTGTCGCGTTCGCCAGAATCGACGGGCAGCCCCGCGCAGCGCGGATGCGGTAACCGGCGTCATCTGGCTGGATGACGCCGGCACCATCCAACGCCACCAGCCACACCCCTCAGCACGCAGGCGCACACGACCGCGGTCGATCCGTTGAGCGCGACGTAGCCATACCCAGGCGCCCGGACCGGCCGTGCCTGCGTCTTCTTCTGGCGTCCCGTGTCGTCGGCTCGTCTGGACGCGGGTCCTCGTACCGCTCGAGCGATCGGCTCCCGGTCGGCCACCGGCGCGGGGCGAGGCGGGCGCCGCTTCTGAAGCGCTCAGTCACACGAGATCGAGATACGTGCCGGAGAGCGACAGGTGTCACAAAGGCAGGCTTGTTGTCACCGAGATCCTTGCGTCTGGTGGCTCTGTTGAGTCGTCGTGACGCGTTAGTCGGAACCTCGCCAAGATTGTTGGAACCGCCTGCAGCTCCGAGAGGCCGTTAAGTCCGTCTTCTGGTAGTGACCTCCTCCGGGTGCGGTGAGGAAGCCTTGGCGGGTGAGGCGGCTGTGGTTGACGTTCATGCCTGGGTCGTCGGTGGGCGGGCCGAGAAGTCGTGCCGTGCACGATCTGCTGGTAGGCGGAGCCTTGGGCGTGAGGATCGGACCGGGGGTCGGATATTCGGTGTTCTGCCCGCCCCATGCGGACACAAGATGGTGCGCATGACTTTGGCCACCCCCATACTGCACACCGCTCGCCTGCGACTGCGCCCCTTCACCGACGCCGATGCGGACCCGCTCTTCGTCCTGCACAGCAGCACCTACGTGATGCGCTACTGGGACTCCCCGCCGTGGAACGAACGGGCCCGCGCCGAACGCTTCATCAACATGTGCCGGAAGATGGCGGACGAAGGCACCGGGGCCCGGGTGGCCATCGACCGTGCTTCTGACGGGGCCTTCGTCGGCTGGTGCGGTCTGACCGGATGGAACCCGGACTACCGCAGTGCGTCGTTGGGCTACGTCCTCGACGAAGCGATGTGGGGACACGGCTACGCGACGGAGGCCGCGCACGCCTTGCTGCAGTGGGCATTCGACACACTGGACCTGAATCGAGTTCAGGCCGAGACCGATACGCGCAACGTGGCGTCCGCCCGGGTCCTGGAGAAGATCGGATTCAGGCGTGAAGGGACGTTGCGGGAGGACTGCGTCGTGAACGGCGAGGTATCCGACTCGTGGGTGTTCGGGTTGATCAGGCGGGAGTGGCGGCCGGCGGCCGTGCCGATTCCAGCCCGCGAAGAGCGGCGTTAAGTCCGTCTTTGGTAGAGGCCGCGTCCAGGTTGAGTGAGGAATCCTTGAGGGGGAGGCATCCAAGGCGGCTGCGGGTGACATTCATGGCCGGGTCGTCGGTGGGCATGCCGAGGAGTTCGTGTAGATCACTAAGCTTCATTCCACTGTCCCCGCCGCCAACGACGACACCCTGCTGGCTATCCACCCAAGGGCCGTCGGCCGCGGGGCCTGCGTCGTCGACGAGAAGCACTGGGACGGTCTTCCCGACGGCCGGAACCCACGGACCACCACCGGTGACATCCCTCCGCAGCCCCGCCCCGCCACCAGGACGCACTCGGCGAGGAGACGGCGGGCTCGCTGCGGCCTGTCGGTCTACTTCGCATGTCACGCGCAACGGACTTGGCCAGGTCGGCGCAGCCTGACGGTGCCGACTACCGCGTCGCGTCGCGCCTTGTCATGTCTCGTCACGTCTTGTCACGTCATGCGCGTGGGCATTGGGGTGCTCTTTTCTTTGCGAAGCAGGCGACGGTGGGACGGGCGGCCGCTCAGCCAGCAGCACCGCTGCGGGCGTACTGGCCCGGCGTGACGCCCACGACCCGCTTGAAGTGCCGGTTGAGGTGGGACTGGTCGTAGAACCCGGCGGCGGTAGCGACCTCGCCCGGCGGCCGTCCGTCGAGCAGGAGGCGGCGGGCCAGATCGACGCGGCGGGACACCACGTACTGGTGGGGGGCGATACCGAAGGCGCCGCTGAAGGCACGTACGAGATGGGTGGGATGGGCGTGGATCAGGCGCGCGGCCTCTTCCAGGGTGACGACTCCGAGCAGCCGCTCGTCCAGGAGGTCACGCAGGTTCCGGGCGACACTGTGGTCGGGCCGCGCGTCGACGACGGCCGGCCCGGGACGCAGGTGCTCGCGCAGGTGCTCGCCGATGAGAGCCAGACGGCTTTCCGCCTCGAACTCGTCGCCCCGGCTACCGAGGGCCGTGTGCAGTTGTCCGATGCGTCTGCGCAGGACGGGATCGGTGAGGTCCGGACTGTCCACCGCCGGCCCGATGAAGCTCTCGTCCAGCTGCGTCATGTCGAGGTAGAGCACGCGCTTGCGAAAGCCGTGAGGGGTGGCGGGTGAGCCGTTGTGCGGGACCTGCGGCGGGAGCAGGCTCACGGTGTCGCTCGGCGTGCCGCGCTCGTGGCGGTCCAGGTCGTAGCGGACCGCGCCGTCGTCGACGATCAGCAGTGTCCACGCGTCGTGGACGTGCATGGGGTAGGCGTGCTCGGTGAAGTGGGCGTGGAAGACCTCCACGACCCCCGCGACCTGCGGGCGCCAAGCGGAGACTTCTAGCCGGGACGTCACGCAAAGAACGTACAAGACGCGGAACACATGTGCTCGGGAGTCTTGAAGCATGAGAACCGAGCATGAGACCAAGGCCGGGGTCGAGACCGGTGCGGGGTACGAGAACGCGCCTGTCCGCTTCGACACCAAGATCGCCGTCCTGCTGCGCGAGGACCTTGAGCCGTGGCAACGGCTGAACGTGACCGCCTTCCTGGTCAGTGGGCTCGGCACGGCGTCGCCCGAGCTGATCGGCGAGCAGTACGAGGACGCCGACGACACCGTGTACCTGCCGATGTTCCGCCAGCCCGTGCTGATCTTCGAGGGTACGAAGGAGATGCTGACCACCGCGCACGCCCGTGCGCTGTCCCGCTCACTGCCAAGGGCCGTGTTCACCTCGGACCTGTTCCACACGGGCAACGACAGGGACAACAGGGCGGCTGTGCGGGCCGTGGGCAAGGATCAGCTCGATCTGGTCGGGATCGCCGTTCACGGGCCGCGCAACGCGGTGGACAAGGTCCTCAAGGGCGCGCGGATGCACCCCTGAGCGATCTCGCGATCTCGGACCTCGCCGATCCTGATTCTGGTCCTTGGCTCTCGGCCCGCGCCCCGCGCCCCGCGGGCGGCTGGGCGGCTGCCGAGCGGGGCTCTGCTGACCACGAGACCGCGTCGTCGGTGACAGCTGCCCTGGTTCGGGTGGGGGGAAGCCCCAGGTCGGATGATGGCGACGGTGACGTCCCTCGCGCTTCGGCACAGGACGCGGACGTGGGGGGGGGGGGGGGGGGGGGGGGGGGGGGGGGGGGGAGCGACCCCCCCCCCCCCCCCCCCCCCCCCCTCCCCCACCCCCCCACCCCCCCCCCCCCCCGCCCCCCCCCCCCCCCACCCCACCCCCCCCCCCCCCCTCCCCCTCCCCCCCCCCCCCCCCCTCCTCCCCCCCCCCTCCCCC